>CAZZPI010000018.1:0-12854 GCA_964655865.1 uncultured Nitrospiraceae bacterium | reverse complement strand
GGCGTTCCACTCAGCGGAGCGGCTGTGGTTGCCTGAACCGGTGTCGCTGCCGGCGGTGTAGCAACGGCTGGCTTGGGGGGAGCCGCAGGTTTCGGGGGAGCCGGCTTCTCAGGTTTGATCCCGCCTTCCCAGGCAGGACCGGAGTACATCTCGGGCGCGAGACCTTTCGCCTTCCACTTTTCTTCGAAATCCGCCGCGGCTTTGTTGGGCGTTTCCCCTACGCCTGTCACTTCATTCCAGGGGTAGACCTTGGGGCCGACCTGACATCCGTTGTCGGTTCGCTTGAGGTACAGAGCGATGGGATTGCCCCGATAGGGGCCGAGGTAAATGTGGACGCACCCGACATATTCGAGCAAGCTTACCATGCCCATCTCCGGGAGGGCGCATGATGCCACAAGTCATCGGACCCAGGCAAGCGAACGGGTGCACAGAGACGAGATCGACGGGACTAAAACCAGGCTCGCTTAGGAAGTGGCGGCGGCTGATGGCGCGGGACGTTTGCGGATCACGAACACGGCGAAGACCAAGACCATGATCACCACCACGTTCAGGCCGACATCCATGAGATAGTGATTGAAGGCGATGTCGGTGATCTCCGGAAGGTGCGAAAGCTCCGCGCTCGCGGTCAGGATGCGCCTGGTGCAGGCGATGATGCCGACGGCCAAATAGGGCTCAAGGGCCAGCACGCCGGTCTGAAGGAATCGGATGACCGTCCGGTACAATTCGAGCAGAATGATCACAAGCAGCAGGTCGTTCAGCAGCTTGAGACCGGCCGGAAGAAGACCGACATGCGACGCCCCTTTAATGAAGAGATACCAGCTGTGCGCGAAGACCAGCATCCCCAAGATCAGCAAACTCAACCCCGCGGTGACGTAGCCCCAGACGTCGAACCATTCCATCCATGACACGACCCGGCACGGCCAATGCTTCACGACCTCCGTTCGGGCGGACATGATCCTCTGGGAAAGCGACTGCGGAAATTCGGCCGTGGTCGCGCCCGCCCTATCCTGCCCCATGCTGTCCGACATGCTCTCGCTCCTAAGCCGTTCCTGACGCATTCTCACTGTCAGCCGCCGCGCCCCGCAGCTGCCCGAAACGTAGATCGTTCACGGCGTTCATGCCCAACGCGTGTCCGCAACAGCGGATCTCCTTCAGCCCGGCGCCCCCGTCGAACAGCATGACCCGGAGCCCGCAGGCATGTGGGTAGACACGCCGCTCATCGATCATCACACCCGGAGGAAGCATGCCTTTCTTTCTCCCGAGAGATGATCCGACCTCCGTGACGACATCCTCCTCCGTCAGCTCATGCCCGCAACAGACGATTTTCTCGAACCCCTCCCCGCCACCCACGATCTTCACCACCAAGCCGCACGAGTCGGGGTAACGCTTGCGCTCATCGATGATATCGCCCTTCTTCAACGCCATCTCGGCCTCCCGGACGTTTGGACAAGGTAGTGTAGCTAAACAGATGTCTCGGTGAATGTCGAGAGGTTTTTGGCGGAATCGATCGACGAGTCCGGCTAAACCGAGGCCGTTTCCAAACGCTCACGAGCCGCCAGGAGCGAGCTCAAGAGGGCTTTGTGGGTGCGGCATCCCACGATCAACCTCGCATCGGATACCGTGCTCGGTTTGTAGGGAAGCACGAATCGCTGCTTCACTCGAGTTACGCGCGCCACCGACACGTCGAGACGCGCCGCCGTGATCGTCCCGTCCTTGATCGCGGCTTCAAGAGCCTCCATGGCGGCCACCTGACGAGCGCGGTCCTGACAAATGAGCAGGACGTCGCAGCCGGCGAGCACGGCGCGCACCGCAGCTTCCTCGATTCCGTGATGATCGACGATGGCGTGCATCTCCAAGTCATCCGTCAGCACGACGCCGTCGAAGCGGAGGTCCCTTCGCAGGAGGTCGTTGATGATCGGAGAAGAGAGAGTCGCCGGGTGCCGGGCGTCCAGCGATTGATAGAGGACGTGCGCGGTCATGATCGACGACAGGCCGCGGGCGATCGCATGGCGGAAGGGCGGGAGCTCGATCTCGTGCAGCCGCTGCAGCGGCGCCGTCACGACCGGCAATTCTTTGTGGGAATCGGCCTTCGTATCGCCGTGTCCGGGGAAATGTTTGCCGCAGGCGACGACCCGGTTGTCTTGCAGTCCTGCGAGCGTCGCGCCGCCCAGCTCGCATACCACCTCCGGCGTCGCGCCGAAGGCCCTGTCCCCGATGATGGGATTCTCCGGGTTGGTATTGACGTCGAGCACCGGCGCCATGTTCATGTTGATGCCCACAGCCCGCAGCTCCGTTGCGACGACGGCCGCAGACGCATAGGCCAACTCGTGCGAGTTGACGCGGCCGAGTAGCTCGCATGGAGGAAAGATCGTGAACTCCGCCGGCAACCGGGACACGCGTCCTCCCTCCTGATCGATGGACACCAGCACGGGCGCATGAGGCAAGCATGCCTGCAGTGAATTGGTCAGCTCGACGATCTGGTCCGCCGAGGCCAGGTTACGTTTGAATAGGATGACCCCGCCGGGTTTGTACTCCTTGACGAACGAAGCCAGCTCGGCTGAGATCGAGGTTCCCTCGAACCCCACCATGAACAGCTGCCCGATCTTTTCGCGCGTTGTCATCGACGAGAGATTGGTCATGGCGTCAATGCATCCTTGAGCGATCGCCGAATCCCGCAAGGACTCGCTCCCGATTTCGATCAACGCTCACAGGGTTCGGTCGATGAGACACTGAATGAGCAGCCGCGTGCCGATGCCCGTCGGACCCTTGGGGATATAGGCTCGTTCTCGCTCGCTCCAATCTGTGCTGGCGATGTCGAGGTGAATCCAGGGACAGTCGCCGACGAACTTGCTGAGGAAGAGGGCGGCGGTGATCATGCCCCCGCCGCGGCCGCCGATATTCCGCATGTCGGCCACATCGCTCCGCAATTGCTCAAAGTATTCGTCCCACAAGGGCATCTCCCACACACGCTCGCCGGACCGGAGACCGGCCTTGCGCACCTGTTCTTTCAGCTTATCGTCATTACCGAACATGCCGACCGCGAATTGGCCCAACGCAACCATGCAGGCGCCGGTCAAGGTGGCGACGTCGATCAGCGCAGCCGGTTTGTACCTCTGGGCAAAGGCCAATCCGTCCGCGAGGATCAGCCGCCCTTCGGCATCGGTGTTTTGCACTTCGACGGTCTTTCCCGAGAGCGTCTTCACGATATCGCCCGGCTTCATGGCTCGACCGCCCGGCATGTTCTCGGTCGCGGGCAGGATGCCGACGAGCCGCAGCGGCAACTTGAGTCGAGCCGCCGCACGAAAGGTGGCCAGCACCTCCGCCCCGCCGGTCATGTCGGCTTTCATTTGCTCCATATTCTCGGCCGGCTTCAACGAGATGCCGCCCGTGTCGAAGGTGATCGTCTTGCCCACGAGCACGACCGGGGCTTGGTTCCTCTCTCTTGCCCCTCGCCTGTTGCCTCGCACCGGGCCCCGATACTCCAGGATGATGAACTTCGGCGGCTCATGACTACCGCGGGCGACGCCCAGGAGCGCACCCATGCCGAGTTGCTCGATATCCTTTTGCTCGAGCACCTTCAGCGTCACGCCAGGCTCCTTGGCGACCGCCTTGGCTTCGTTCGCGATTCTGGTCGGCGTCATCACGTTGGACGGGTGATTACAGAGGTCGCGGACGTAAACCGTCGCCTCGGCGGTCGCCATGCCTCGCCGGATCCCCTCGGCGAGGGGCTTGATCTGCGCCTTTTTCGACATGATGAGCGTCATTGCTTCGATCTCTTTCGGCCTGTCTCCGTTATCGCTGCGGTATTCGGTGAATTGGTAACAACCGAGGATCGCCCCTTCCGTCATGGCCTGCGCGATGTCGACGGGTGAGGCGCCCGTGATTGCGAGCGCCGGGACTGCAACGTGGAAGGTCACGGCCTTGGCTTGGCGGACGCGCTTGACTGTATGCCCCATTGCCTGACGCACCGCATCCAGCCGCAAGTCCTTCTTCTTGCCCAACCCCACGAGCACCACGCGTTTGACCGGAAGTTTCCCCTGCGTGTGGATCAGGACCACCTCACCTAATTTCCCCTCGAACTCTCCCGTCTTGAGGACTTCGCGCACGGCGCCGTCCATCGCCCTGTCGATGGCGACCGCTTCGCCACTCACCGCCTTCTCGCCCTCCATGTGAAGCAGGACGAGGGCCTCGGCCGTTTCCCGCTCGACGCGACCCTCTTTCACCTCCACCTGCATGATTTTCATTATTCGATGCTCCTCCGCGACTCCTATTTAATCCCGCTTTCCCACCTCAAGGAGGGGGGATGGCTGATCCTCCCTTGCGCGGGTCACGACCAGTTGCAACGGGGCACCCATCGCATGCTCGAGAGAGCACCCACCACTCGCCGGCTTTCAATCGTGAGATGTGCGGGGTGCGCGAGCAAGAGGATCAGCCCTGACACCGTCTCTGTACACTTCTCCACGCTCTCAGCATTTCATTTTGAGCAGGCTCAGGGTTTTCCCGACTGCGGCCGTCGAGCGAGCACGCTAACTATGGGGTCGAGCCATGCTCGACACGGGAGGGGGCCCGAAACAACTCCCCTCCCGCCCCCGTGCGGGCTCCGGGAGCAATAGGGAAGCCCTGAGTCCGCTCACTCCTCACTTATACCCCCCGCATGTCCGGGGCCCAAATGTATTTGTGAAGTTGGATTTGGAACCGCACGGGAAGCTTGTCCGCCAGCACCCATTCGGCCAGGTGTCGAGGGTCAAGCTCGCCGAACACGGGGCTGAAGAGGATCGCACAGCGTCGGGCGAGGTCATATCGGGTGACGACCGAGCGGGCCCAATCATAGTCGGCGCGGTCCTTGATGACAAATTTGACTTCGTCCTTGGCCTTCACGCGGTTCAGATTGTCCCAACACATCCTCTCCGTCATGCCGCTGCCGGGGCATTTAACATCCAGAATCACATGCGCGCGTGGGTCCACAGGAGAGATATCGATGGCGCCGCTCGTCTCGATGAGCACGATATGGCCCTCGTCACAAAGCCGCGAAGTGAGCGGAAACACTTCTGGTTGATGGAGCGGTTCGCCCCCCGTGACTTCGACCAGGAAGCAGGCCCACGTCCGTACCTTGGCCATGATCTCATCCGGAGTCATGTCCGTGCCCCCGTAAAAGGCATAGGCTGTGTCGCACCAGACGCATCGGAGGGGACAGCCGGTCAGCCGAATGAAGGTGCAAGGCAGGCCGGTATAGGTCGACTCACCCTGGATGCTGTGGAAGATTTCGCTGACGCGCATAGGGAACCAATTAGGAATGTGGAATGAGAAATGAGGAATGGTCCGGGCAACAATCAACACTCCTCATTCCGAATTCCTCATTCATGGCCAGTGTTCAATCCGCCAACCACGGGATTCGGCCACCCGCGCCATGCCCCGGATGGGGTTCACGACGAGAGGATGTCCCACTAGTTCCAGGATCGCGATATCTCCGGGACTATCGCCATAGCCGTACGATTGCGTCAAATCGAGACCGGCGTTTTCTGCCAACTTCACGAGCAGTTCTCCCTTGCCCGACCCATATGGCAGCGGCTGGATCAGCCGCCCCGTATAGAGACCGTCGCGCACTTCGGGCTTCGCCGCCAGGAGGACCGCGGCTCCGAGCAAGCGGGCGATCGGCTCGATCAAGAATTCCAAGGACCCCGTGACCAGCACGATTGCGTGACCGGCTCGACGATGTTCATTCAGTCGTCTTACGGCCACGGGCGATAGAGTCGGAATCAAGACGCTCCGGCAAAACTCTCGCCCCAGGGGCTCGATCGTGTCGGGCGATTTTCCGGACAAATAGAGTTTGCGTTCGCGCAACGGTTGCAAGGAGACCGAGGGAAGATGGCGCACCAACCACGTAGCGCTCCACAGCATCTCCCTCCAGCCAACCAGTCCCCGCCCTCGCAGAAACTTGAAAAAGCGGACTTCGCTTGCCTCCCCAGGGAGGAGCGTATTGTCCACGTCGAAGAACGCTCCGACGCGAAGGCCGGGGAAAGCCGAGGCCGCAGGGAAGGTCGAATCGGACGTCAGTAGGTCGGTATCCGACATTGCATCCGTCGCTCGTTTCATCAGCAAAAAGCGGTGAAAAGAGGGCGAGCGGATTCTACCGGACCCACCATTACATTGACAAGGTTTTTGGCCCACTTCTATAATGCAACTCCTCTTCTGAAAAAATAACAGACAGTCAGCAGCGAGCAGCCGACAGCTCTCACAAAAGGGCGAATAGCTGATAGCCGATAGCGAATAGCTTGGAACTACAGAAGGGGTGGCCAGTCTTCTCAAGCTGCTAGCTGCTAGCTGCTAGCTGTTCGCTATTAGCTGCTCGCTAGAACCGCTAAAGTGCCGAAGTGGTGGAATGGCAGACACGCACGTTTGAGGGGCGTGTGGCGCAAGCCGTGCGGGTTCAAGTCCCGCCTTCGGCACCAAACAGAACTTGTTCGACCGCGAGCCTCCTTTTCGTTTCATCGTAATCACGGCGAGCGGAGAAGTGCCTCCGGCATTTTTGTCGTCTACGCGAGGCGCAACACTGCGCCTGGTAGCAGGATGTGCCAGCACCGTGCATCCCCCAGTTTACGAGGCGGGGACCGACGTGGCTGTCTCAATGGTCCCGATAGCCGGTTCGTTTCCTCAACTTGAGACATCAGAGCGAGCGGCCCGCCCCGACGACGACGGTTCCCGCACGGACCATTCCACGAATCGCCTCTCCCAGGTAGCGCCCCGCCACGATTTGCGATCCTTCTCGATGAAAGACATGAGCCGCTGCACGGCGGCATTGCGCAAATGCGGACGTGACGCGACGACGATGGAAGAAGCAGCCGGACGGATTGTGCGCTACCTCTATGACCACCTGGCCGATCCGCAGAGCGGAGAACGCCACTGCCTTCTGGTCCGGCTCTTCAAGACGCACCCCTACGACCAGCTCCCGGCGCCGCTTCAACGGTTCGCCCTCGGCTGGATCGGGCAGCCCGTGGCGCCCCCCGGTCTGAAATGTTTCACGCTCCTGGCCTCAGCCGGCCTCGAACCGAGCTGGAACGACCGCCGCGCCTCCGTCCGCTACCAGGCGATTCCGATGGTTGACGCCGAGGTTTCCTCGCAGCTTCCGATGATCGCGCATATGATGTCGCAATTTGGAGTGGAGTTCAGCACGGCGCTGCGCGCATCGCCCGACTTGCTGCGCATGGAGATGGCGCGTACGTACAACGTCTTTTATGTAGCGGAAGCGGAGGGCAGCCCGCACGTCCCGATCCAACAGGAATTTGTCCGCCGCTATGGAGTCAAGTCGGTCCTCGGAGGTGGGGCAATGCTGCCATGCGGTAACCTCTACGCAATGCTCTTATTCACGTCCGTCTCGATACCGCCGGAGACGGCCGATTCGTTCAAGGCGCTCGCGTTGGCCGCCAAGGTCGCCCTCCTTCCGTTTCACGAAACACAGGTCTTCACCCAGACCAGCCGGACGAGAGAGTGAGGATTCCCATGCCGGTCACCATGACCCTCGATGACGCGACGAAGGAAATCGAGCGCCTCAAGGCCCAGGTGGTGGCCTTGGAACAACTTCTCGAGACGCACGAGCAGATTGTCGCGGATCAAAGCGATCGCCTGCACGAGACGATCCAGGAGCGGGAGCGCCAAACCGAATCATTGCGTCACCGGCTGGCCTTCGAAAACCTGCTCGCGCACATCTCCGCCGAGTTCATCAACGTGCCCCTCGCCGAGATCGACCGGGGATTCAATCGGGCGCTCAGGCTGATCGGCGAATTCGTTCAGGCCGATCGGAGCTACCTGTTTCAAGTTCGCATTCCCGGCGCCACGATGGACAACACGCATGAGTGGTGCGCCCCCGGCATCAGCTCGCAGATCGAGCGGCTCCGACAACTTCCCACGGCCGCCTTCCCTTGGTTCATGGATCGGTTCCACCGGCATGAAGTGCTCTGCCTGCCGCGCGTTGCCGATCTCCCGCCGGAAGCGGAGGCTGAACGGCAGGAGCTGCGGGCTCAAGACATTCAATCGCTGCTCTGCGTACCGATCGTGTTGCGCCACGAATTGCTCGGGTTTGTCGGCTTCGACTCGGTCCGGGACGAGCGTATCTGGTCCGAGGACACGATCATCCTCCTCCGTCTCGTGGGAACGATCTTTGCCAACGCCCTGGATCGGGCGAGGGCGGAGAACACGTTACGGAAGAGCGAAGAGCATTTCCGTGCGCTCATCGAACATTCCCTGGACATCACCACCATCCTCGATCCCGATGGAACCGTTCGGTACCACAGTCCTTCGCTCCAGCGAGTCTTGGGGTGGCACCCGTCCGAACGCGTCGGACGCAGCGCCTTCGAATTGCTCCACCCCGATGACGGGCCCCACGCGCGGGAGGTCTTGCGGAGCTTCCGGGGGAATCCCGGCGCCATCCACTCGATGGAATGTCGATTCCGTCATCAGGATGGATCGTGGCGCACGCTCGAGTCCTTCGGAACGATGACCCAGGACTCCCAGGGCAACCCCTGCATCATGATCAACTCGCGCGACGTGACCGAGCGCAGGCAAGCGCAGGAGGCCCTCGGGCGGAGCCAAGCGCAATTCGCCGCCTTCATGCGATATCTGCCGGGCATCGCCTTCCTGAAAGATGGCGACGGACGCCATATCTTCGTCAACGAAGCCTTTGAAACCCTGTTCAAGCTCTCCCGCGCCGAGTGGGAGGGCAAAACCAACGACGACCTGTTCCCTCCCGATATCGCGGCGACATTCACCGAGCATGATCGGCTTGTGATGCGGGAGAGTATTGCGGTTCACACCATCGAGACCACCGCCCTAGCCGACGGGCGCCACACCTGGCTGGTGGCGAAATTTCCCGTTCGGCTCGACAACCACACTTCCCCCTTGCTCGGCGGCGTGGCGATCGATGTCACGGAGCGGAACCGCGCCGCGGACCTGCTGGAAGCGGAGAAGCGCATCCTCGAAGCGATCGCGCAAGGCAATTCTCTCGCCGACGTGCTGGACCTGGTGGCGAGACAAGTCGAGACGCTCACCGAGGGGATGCGGTGCTCGATTTTGTTGGCGGATGCCGACGGGCTCCACTTGCGGCATGGAGCAGCGCCCAGCCTGCCGGACTCGTATAACAGACTCGTGGACGGACTGGCCATTGGTCCATCCGTTGGGTCCTGCGGCACAGCGGCCCATCGCAAAGAACGAGTGATCGTGTCCGACATCGCCACCGATCCCTTATGGAAAGACTACCGCGCGATCGCCAAACAGTACGGACTGGGGGCCTGTTGGTCCACGCCGATCATGTCGGCCTCCGGCGCCCTCCTCGGCACATTCGCCCTGTATTATGGGTCGCCGCGTCAACCGATGCCGAGCGAACTGAGCCTTATCGAACGGGTAACCCATTTGGCCCAGATCGCGATCGAGCGTCACCGGTCGGAATCGGCGTTGGCCCGGTTGACGCGGCGCCTGGAACTGATTGTGACCTCGGCGGGCGAAGGGATTTTCGGCCTGGACCTGGACGGCAGAGTGACCTTTGCCAATCCCGCCGTGGCAAAGATGTTAGGGTGGCGGGCGGAGGACATGATCGGCCGGCCGGCGCATGCCCAGTGGCATCACGCTCACGCGGACGGGACCCCCTATCCGGTCGAGGAGTGCCCGATCTATGCAGCCTTCAAGGATGGACAGACACACGTTCACAACGACGACGTGTTCTGGCGGGAGGACGGCACCCCCCTGCCGGTCGAATATGTGAGCGCTCCCCTCCTCGACAAGGGCGACATCATCGGCAGCGTGGTGGTCTGCCGCGACATCACCGCGCGCAAGCAGGCAGAAGAGGAACTGCACCGCACCCAGGCCTTCCTCCAGTCCATCGTGGAGAATATTCCTCACATGGTTCTCGTCAAGGAAGCGAAAGAGTTGCGATTCGTCAGCGTGAACAAGGCCAGCGAAGAATTCTTGGGCATTCCCCGAACGGACATGATCGGAAAGACCGTGTACGACCTCTTTCCCGAAGCCCAAGCCGATGCCTTATTCGCAGGGGATTTCGATGTGCTGTCGGCAGGAGGCGCGAAGACGCTCCCGGATCAGGTGATAGAGACCGTGAGCCGAGGCCCGCGCGTGTTTCACATCAGGAAGATCGCCATTCCCGGACCGGACCAACGTCCCGCATACATCCTTTCGATCGCCGAAGATATCACCGAACGCAAGCAAGCCGCCGAAGCGCTCGTGCGACGCGAGACCGATCTCCGGAAGGCGCTCGAAGAGCGCGAGCGGATCGGTCAGGATCTGCACGACGGCATCCTCCAATCGCTGTACGCGGTGGGACTCAACTTGGAAGCCTGTAAACCGCTACTGCTACGGCAGCCGCAACAGCACCAGCAGCGCAAGAAAACGACCGCGAATCTCACGTCGGCGCTCGAAGAGGCCATCGCGCAACTCAATCAGGTGATGCGGGAGGTGCGGAACTTCATCGCAGGGCTGGAGTCGGATCTCCTCCGAGGCCGGGACCTCCCTGCGGCCTTGAGAAGCCTCGCCGGATCCCTGCAATCGGCGTCGACTCGCATCCGTCTCGCCGTGGATGATCGTGCGGCACAGATCCTCTCCACCGACCACGCCCTGCACATCCTGTACGTGGCCAAAGAGGCGCTCAGTAACAGCCTGCGGCACAGTCACCCTCGACAGATCGTGATTTCCCTCAAGAGGTTGAAGCAAAGCGTTCGGCTTACGGTCCATGACGACGGCGTCGGATTCCGTCCCGACCGGACTCGAGGTGTCGGGCACGGTTTGGCCAACATGGCCGCCCGCGCCGATAAGATAGGAGGCCGCTTAGCGATTCGTTCGAAGCCCAACCACGGGACTTGGGTGATATTCGAACTTCCGAAGGAGGCCCCCGTTGCCCGCGTCTAAGGTGAAAGCCATCCGCGTCATGCTCGTGGACGACCACGAGGTGGTTCGCGTCGGCCTCCGGACCCTGCTGAGCCAGAATCAGGACATGCGCGTGGTGGCGGAGGCCGCCACCGCGCAAGAGGCCGTCGCGGAGGCGGTGCGGGTGAAACCGGACGTGATCCTGATGGATGTGCGCCTCCCTGAGGGTTCGGGAGTGGATGCCTGCCGGGAGATCCTGTCGTCTTGTCCGGGCATCCGCGTCGTGTTTCTGACTTCGTTCGCGGACGATGATTCGGTGCTGGCCGCCGTGCTCGCCGGCGCCCACGGATACGTCCTGAAAGAGATCGACTCTGCCGCGTTGCTCCGCGCCATCCATACGGTGTCGGAGGGCCACTCCATCCTGGATCCCACGGTGACGGAGCGCACCCTCAACTGGATCAAGGGCTTGAAGAGCGGCGTGTCCCTGCCGCAAACCGAGCCGCTGTCTCCGCAGGAAACCCGCGTCTTGGCCCTCGTCGCAGAAGGCAAGACCAACAAGGAGATCGCCACCGCGATGGGCCTCAGTGATAAGACGGTGAAGAACTATTTGGCCAACGTGTTTCAAAAGCTCCACATCACGCGCCGCGCGCAAGCCGCCGTTTTTTTTGCAAAAAGGAAGTATTAGGTAATAGGGCTGCCCGGCCCTACCGTTTCCAGAGACATAAAACTTCGCCCGATTCTCCGCTTCTCTCTTCCGTATTTCGCGCTTTGCGATATGATCAAAGCCTGTAGGATCCGTAGCGTTCCCGCGTCTTCTGCAGCGAACCGGGTCGCCAGGGTATTCGGCTGGCCACGCTCGAGGAGGAGGTGCGTGCGCTCGATCTCAAGCAAGGCTGTCGGACATGAGGGAACGGGAAAGGGGTCGGGAGGGGCACCCATTGCATCCCGGAGCAATGGGTCCCGCGCACAGCGCCCTCCGGGTCCTTGGGACAAACGACTCCCGACCCCTTTCAGGATGAATCCGTGGGGCTCGACATGAACAAGCCCGAGCCCATGAAACTACTGCAGTGGAGAGCCTCCCCTCGACTGCTCCTCTTCCTCTTTCTGGGCGTGACGGCCTCGACCATGTGTGTGGGAGGGATCGGGCTCTATAAGATTCGGGCGCGACTCGTTCAGGAATCGGGTCTCCACCTTTCGGCCGCCGCCGCGAACGCTGCGCATCAGCTTGAGCGGTTCATGGCCGAGCGGATGGGAGAGATTCGGTCACTCGCGGAGGAGCCGACCGCCGCAGGGCAGGGCATGGGCCTGAACCTTTCGCTCACTGCCTTCCCATCGCTCCAGCGGAACTACCGGTGGATCGGTATGACCGACGCAACCGGTCGAGTGATCACTGCGACGAGCCCCATGGTCATCGGCGAGGTTGTCACCGTCCCTCCCGAGGGAACGGATCTGCTTCTGCGCACAGACCCCGATGGGGCCCCCGTGTGGGATGTGACCGTGCCCTTTCGTGATCGGGTCCGCCGTGGCTCCGGAGCCCTCGTGGGCAGATTGAATCCCGGAGCCTTGAACGAGCTGTTTCGTGACGCGGCCGCAGCACTTCATCTGGGGTCGTCCTCCTCCGTACAGCTCGAATGGCAGGTGGTGACGGAGGATGGTCGGGTGGTCCTGAGCGTTCTTCCGCCGGACGCCAAGGTTCCTCCGATACATACCTCCCTTGGCGTCTTCGATCAGCCGCTAAGCGACGCGGGATACTTGCAAGCGGTCCATCGGCTCAGGCGGGCGCCGATCATGATCGGGTTCGCGACCGTCAGGGTGGGAACGGCGGCCCCCGCCATGCGTGTGCTGGTCTGCCAGGACTTGGCAACGATCGCGGCGCCGATGCGCCGACTCCTATGGAGAATCACGGCCGGTTGGCTGTTGGTCGTCGGTCCGGTCCTTGGCCTGCTCTGGTGGACCCTCTCGCGCCTGTCGCGCGAGTGGCGGGAAGCGCG
>CAZZPI010000017.1:0-14011 GCA_964655865.1 uncultured Nitrospiraceae bacterium | reverse complement strand
GTATTGTCCAGCAGCATGGCGATAGTCATCGGACCCACGCCACCGGGGACCGGACTGATCCATGCGGCCTTCTCAGTGACCGGACCGAAGTCAACGTCGCCCACGACTTTCCCGTCCGGCAGCCGGTTCATCCCCACATCGATCACCACCGCACCCTCTCGAACCATGTCGGCCGTGACGAACTTGGCCTTGCCGATCGCTACGAGCAGAAGCTCACCGTCGCGGCACACCGCCGGCAGATCCCTGGTCTTGGAATGACAGATAGTCACCGTGGCGTGACGGTGCAGGAGCATGAGCGCCAGCGGTTTCCCGACAATGTTACTCCGTCCGACGACGACGGCCCGCTTCCCCTCGATCGGCACGCCCGTCGACTCGATCATCTTGATGACGCCTTTCGGCGTGCAGGCCTCGAACACCGGATTGCCTTCCACCAAACGCCCGAAGTTATACGGATGGAACCCGTCGGCGTCTTTTTGCGGGGACACGGCGTCGAGAATCACCTTGCTGTCGATATGCTTCGGCAAAGGAAGCTGCACGAGGATGCCGTGGATCTTCGGATCGGCATTCTTTTTCTCGATCAAGGCCAGCAGCTCGCCCTGCGTCGTGCTCGCCGGCAGCTTGTGGTCGTCGACATAGATGCCCGCCGAATCGCAGGCCTTCTGTTTGTTCTTCACATAAATATGAGAAGCCGGATCATCGCCCACCAAGATCGTGGCCAATCCCGGCTTCATCCCGGTCTCGGCCAAGAACTCGGCCGATTCCTTCGCCAATCGATCCCGCACCTGCTGCGCCAATGCCTTGCCGTCAATCAGCCGCGCCGCCACAGATTCCTCCCTGGTAGAAAACTCACGTCAAGCCTCCGGTTAGAGGATTGAGGACAGACCATCAAGCCTTGTGATGCATTTATTCTGAGCCTCAACCTTCCCCTTCGCATAAGCAGCGCACCATAGCAGGGCATTTTCGGCGGAGTCAACGCCTTGCAGCCTGTGAGTGGTAAAGCATCAGGTGCATCCATCCTGAAGTGGCGTTCGCGGGACTGAGAATCGAGCACTCTTTCCTGACAATCCCTCCCTACGCCTAGCGTTTTGCGCCTTACGTTTCATCGTTCCTTGACACTCTCTTCCCCCCTTCGTTACGATGCATTCGGGACCACAACACCTGGCCACCCCTTGAAATTATCCCCACAGAGGTACCGGTATCCCCAGATTCCAGCTGCGCCCGTCCGTCATGCGGCGGCCATCGTCCTCGCAAGCCTGGTGGTTCTCCTGCAGACAACGGTCCATGGCGCACAGGTGACGGGGCTCCAGTCGCCGCAAAGCTTCGTGGCCGATCCCTCCGGCAAGGTATATTTCATCTCGAACGTGAACGGCGAGTCGAATGCGAGGGACAACAACGGCTTCATCACAAAACTGGACGCCGAGGGCAAAATCATCAAGCTGAAATTCATCAGCGCCGGCGAGGGTGCCGTGGAGCTCCACGCGCCAAAGGGCATGGCGCTGGTAGGCCAGATTCTCTACGTGGCGGACCTCGACACTATTCGCGGCTTCGATTCGACCACGGGGAAACCCGTCGTCTCGATTCCGATTCCGCCGGTCCCCGGCGCGAGGCATCGAGAGGCCGTATCCCTCGTCGATATCTCCGCCGACGGCCATGGGTTGCTCTACGCGACCGATCACGCGGGAAACACGGTCTACCGGATCGACACGACCAACCAGGCCACGGTCACAGTGCTCGTCCACGATGACCGTCTTGCCGGACCATCGGGCATCGCCGTACACCCGAGGAGCGGCCATGTGATCGTCGTCAGTTGGGACAAGGGGAAAATCCTCGAGATCTCCTCGGAGGGAAATCTGACGGAGCTGGCCTCGAACGGTTTCTTTTCCTATCGGTTCGAAAATCTGAGCGGCGTCGACTTCGACCGTTGGGGCAACATGTACGTGTCGGATCTCACCAGGGGAAAGATCTGGCGCCTGTCGCCGGACAAGCGCTTCCAAGTCATCGCCGAGTACCTCCCGTCGCCGGCCGACATCAGCATTGATCGTGCCAACAACTTGATTCTGGTGCCCTATCAGTACGCCGACGCTGCGGAGGTGAACGGTCTGGAGGCCCCAACCGGCACGCGGCCCAAAGGGCAGAAGCGAACGCTGGCGGACTATGGCTTCGTGCCCCCGCCGCCCAAGCCGGATGCCGGCGGAACAACGAAATGAGCAAATGCGTCTATTGCAAGGAGCGAAAGGGCAAGCGCCCTTGTCCGGCCCTGAGCGGCTTGATCTGCAGCCAGTGCTGCGGGGAACATCGACTCACCCGCATCTCCTGCCCACCGGACTGTCCCTACCTGGACACGGGGATCGACTATCAACAGAAGCGCCTTGGGGAGCAATTCGCGCCCGTGCGGCGAGAGTTGTACCGCCAGTTGTCGGACCTGGGAGGAGAGAAGGCCGCGACGCTCTTCAATCTGGTCGAAATCGTGACGTTCAGTTACTTCCAAAGTCGGCGAGACGGGCAGGATGCCGAGGTTATCGCGGCGATCCAGGCGCTACGCCGTACTTTGAGTCCGCTTCACATTCCAGGCGCTCCGATGCCGGTCTTTGCCGAGCGGCTCAAGAAGGAGTACGACACGTTCCTCAAGCAACAACAGAGCGACGCGATCGACGCGCAGTCGGCGCCGGAGGTGCTCGACCGGGTTTTGAAATGTGTCACGGAATTTTCGGGGAACGAATTCCAATCACAGCGCTTCCTAAGCGGGCTGATCGGCTATGTGAAGACGTACCATCCCGAGATCGCCGCACACTTCGCTAAGCAGCAGGAACCGGGACACATCGTGCTGCCCGGACAATCCTTCATGCCGCCGCCAGCGGCGGCTGCTCCCCATATCCATGGGCCCGAGTGTCGTCATCATTACTAGCCGACCCGCCACGCTTTCTCGGGCTTTGAACTTACCCGGACGGAGCCGTCAGACTACTTTTTATTCTCCTTCGCCGAATACCCCGTAGCTTGCTGCGGGGAGCTTCATTATTGGCTCTTCAGGCTCTTGTGTGGGACATGGTCAACTCCGGGGCCTGAGCGGGACTCCCGCCTCGCACCTCCCGGCGTGACCCTTCCGGGCGTTGCCGGGCGGAAGTCTTCGAAAATTCCTTTGGCTGCGGTGGCTTCACCCGTTGCAACTCGGAGCAACGGGCGTAAGCGGTGAAGTCGGCTCTCGGCCGCTCAGGCCCGGTCCCGTATTGCCTCGGGACTGTTCCTCCACCACAGCCAGCGCCGGTGCTCTGGGATCGAAGCGCGGACGCACGCCCGCTCGAAGCACACCAGGGTGTGCAGGGGGCCAGCGCGGTCTTCGCCGGAGTGGCGGGGCCCCACCCGGCACCCGGAGCAGGAAAGCCGGAACTGACCTGAACCCGCCAGGCGGGTACCCGACGGTCGGCCGACCGTGGCCGCGGGAATTCCGGAAGGCTTCCGCTCCGGACTGCCGTGCCCACCCGTTGCAATGCAAGAGCAACGGGTCCCCGGTGCCTGCGAGAGGCGCGGACGCGAGGGGCCCCTGCACTCCATGAGAACAGACGACCCACACGATTTCCGGAAGAGCCTTATTGAAGGGGATGAGGCGGGATGGACGGTTACCGTGTGGCCACTCCCCTCGCCGGTAAGAGAGCCGCCACTGCCTGATCCTTGGCAAGATCGCCGGCCGTTGCCCCATCACAGTTTTCTTGCCGCGGATCAGCTCCATGGGCGAGCAAGAGCTTTACGATTGCTGCGTCGCCGACGGCCGCCGCATCCATCAGCGGTGTCTCCGCACAGTAGTCCCTGCGCGCCGAAACATCCGCCCGGTGTTGGATGAGAACCTGCACCACCCGGAATTGCTTCTCACCGGCGGCTAGATGCAACGCCGTCGTGCCGTGCGAGTCGTAGGCGTTCACGTTCACGCCCTGCCGTAAAAGCGACCGGAGCAGACGTTCATCCCCGGCACCGGCGGCCCGCGTCAGGTATTCAACTCCATACTGCCCGGGCCCCAAGGCTTCAATCAGCAACCAGTCCCAGACGGTAAACGGCAGGTAGGCGACGCAAAGGGTCGTGGCCAAGAACAGTGCGGCGAGCATGGTGGCGCGTCCTGGCTGCCGCTTCTTCCACGCGAGCAACGTGAGGAACATCAGAAGCCACAGATGGCTCACCAGAAGAACGATCAAGCCTGAAAGAAAAAGCTTGGAGTTGAGCAGCGACCCGGCGTAGGGAAGCTCAGAGGGTCCAAACTTCCAGGGAAGATACGTCTGTTCATAGACGTAGCTGCCCAGAAACATCCAGGCCATGCCGAGAAGGACCCATCCGCCTATTCCCATCCAACGCGACATCATCCACTCTTCTACGCCTATTGCTAGTCATGTTCTATACCTCAACTCCACCGCTTCTCAAACCCAAAGCGGATTTCGAGAAGTCCGGTCGCATCTCTTGCCATGCCAGTCGTTCACGCCAGAGCAATTCCCTATCCACGGTTCAGGGTGTGAGCGTCATCGCCACTGATCAATATTCAGTGGTTCCAGAAATCTTGCCGCGAGTAGCCGGCTTGTTTCAGAATTTTGGCGAGAGTCGGCCGATCGATTTCCTTGCCGGGGTGAACCGCAATGGTGATTTGTCGACCGTCGGGATGTCCCCAAACCCGATCACTGCCTCCCTCATGGCGATACTCGGACCACCCCCGTTTCCGCAGAAACGCGAGCACGTCCTTCAGCTTCGCCATAGAGAGACTGCGTAGACCTCGAGAGGAGCTTGGACCTTCCGCGGAGGAGGAGGAAGAGGGAGACCGCGCTCAAGCAAACATTCAAGGTGACTCTGGATCGCCCGGTAAAGCCGGCGGCGGGTTTTTTCTTTTGTGCCGTCCATGGCGATGACCGGCAATCCTACCGCCCACGCCGTCCAGCTTCCTTTTCCACGATGCCAACGAATCGGGTACTGGTACTGCGCAAGCAAGTGAGAAGCAAGCCGCCGGGCCAGAACTCCGTTGGTCCTCATGACTTCACTCGATCATCCATTGACGTGGGGTTCAGTATAGCACGCCGGTCCTCACCGAGACATCTCCGGCTGCGAGCAGCATGACCACTGACCGCTGCTCTTAGTCAGCGATCCCCTCAATGCAAAACGTTTCTGCCGACGTTACAATACGACTTGTTGTCACAGAAATCGTCAACTTCGTCGAGGGCGAAAATGAACTTTGTCTTGAAGACAGGTGACAAATTTGCCTGCATAGCGTTTGAGAACCTAGCAGTTGACGATTCACTATCTAGACCGCTCTCCCTGGGCGAAGGGCTTTGGACGCTTCCAGAACACCCTTTCGACCTCGACAATCGCTGGCGGGAATGGATCGGAAAGATCCGGGCTGATGGGGTAGATCGGTGCAATTTTTTCCTGCTCGCAGTCAAAGCCTCCACCCGCCCTGAAGTTTTGGATGATGAGAACATAATGCTTTGCAAACGACTTGACAGGCTTCTGTACGGTCTGTTTTTGCAGGGCATACCGGATCATGTGGATGGATTCGTTCTTAGCGGGGCCCGTATCTCCGAAGAGACGATGATCCGGCAGTTCAGCGAGCTATGCGATTTTTACCATTCAAATCCACCTCGTCGAATTAAGCTTAACAAGTCTAAATGCAGGACAGCTAAGACTTTCGAAGAAGGCTACATGGTGATCGAGGAAAGCACTGCATATGAAAGAGTGAAGCGAGGTATGAGTGCATTGGTACGCGCCATCAGTGAGTCGACCATTGAAGAGCGCATACATCAATGTGCTCGGGCGCTGGAAGCTCTCGTTAAGCCGGAGATCGGCAGATCCACGTCTCAATTCGTACATCGATGCCAGACCTTCCCACTCGCCTGTGCGGACGCAAAACAAATCCTCGAAGAGTGCTACGAGATTCGAGGCGCGGTAGAACACATGAACTTAATCGATGATGTATTGACCGGCTACTATTCTGACAACAGGCAAAGGATTGCAGCCCAAAGGCTTCGACAGATCGAAGGGCTTGCATTTTCTGTGTATCTGAAGCTTGCGACTTCGCAAGCTCACGCTCAGCTGTTCGAGACAGATACCTTGATAGATGAATTCTGGTCGAGGAGAGACGATGACCGTCGAAGGGTATGGGGGGAATCCGTCGATATCACGACAATTGCGTGAGTAGCTAGCGCAAATCGGGTGCAAACAACTCTGACCCAATGCAAATCACGGCGAACAGGGTCAGGCTATCTTTTGGACCCAAGAGGTCTATCCAAAGAGTCCCGTCCCTTCTTCTTAACCTGCGAGCGGCCCGGCTGTCCCTAACCGCTTCAATTGAGCTAGCGCTCTTTCTTTTCACATCGCCCCCCCAGGAGTGGGCCCGTCGAGGCAGTGGCACCGGCGACATCGCGGGCGAGCCACGCTGATGTGTGCAGCGCAAGAAAGAGCGAGGCCCGACCCCGTTTGGCTGTTGAATCAGCCACGCGGGGATCGGAAGGCCTCCACATTCTGATGTGGGGGATGGGGGGAGCCGCAGCCTTCTTGCGAAAGCTACAGCAGCGAGGCGAGCACGCGGGAGACGAGACACTGACTCGACGGACGCTCACTCCACTATCTTCACCGTCATCTCCACCCGCTCGGCGGGCAGGTCCCGCGCGTCGCGCGGCTGATTGACGATCTGGTCTGCCACCTCCATGCCTTTGGTCACTTCGCCGAAGACCGTGTATTGGCCGTCGAGAAAGTTGGAGTCTTTGACCACGATGAAGAATTGGGAGCCGGCGCTGTTGGGGTCCGACGTGCGCGCCATGGAGAGGATCCCCCGTTTGTGCGGGATGTCGTTGAACTCCGCCTTCAGCCGATGTGAAGGGCCTCCCATCCCATAGGTCTCCTTCTTGTTCGGATCCTTCGTCTTGGGGTCGCCGCCCTGAATCATGAAACCTGGGATGACCCGGTGGAAAATTGTCTTGTCGTAGAAGCCTGACTTGGCCAGAGTGATGAAGTTCTCCACATGCCTTGGAGCCTTGTCCGGAAAGAATTTGATTTCCATCTCGCCGAACTTCGTCTTGACGATCGCGCGAGGTCCACCGCCGGCGGCGGAAGCCTTCCCCATCGGCGCAGGATCCACCGCGATCGCTCGTCCGCCCGTCGCGAAACTCATGCCGAACACGCCCACCATCACCGCCACCGCCAGCATTGCTTGGTGCAGTCCCGTTCGCATCATGAACCTCCCCGTCTATTCGACGATCCTCACCTTCATTTCGATCCGCTCCAACGCCAAATCGCGCCCGTCTTGCGTCCGAGAAACGTTGACGATCTTGTCCGCAATGCCTAACCCTCGCACGATTTTTCCGAACGCCGTGTAGGTCCCGTCCAGATGCGGGGCATACTCGACCATGATGAAGAACTGCGAGCCCGCGCTGTCTGGATCGTTCGCGGCCCGAGCCATCGACACGATCCCTCGCCGATGCGGCGTGTCATTGAACTCGGCCTTCAACTTGTACCCCGGGCCGCCTGAGCCGTACTCGTCCTTCCGCCTCGAGTCTTTGGTCAACGGATCGCCCCCTTGAATCATAAAGCCGGGGACTACCCGGTGAAACGTGGTGCCGTCGTAAAAACCGGACTTCGCCAATGTGATGAAATTCTCGACGGTCTTCGGCGCCACCTCGGGAAAGAACACCATCTCCATATCGCCGTACTTTGTGGTGATGATCGCCCGCGGGCCCTGCGAGACCGGAACTTGAGACTGCTGGCCTTCCGGCTTGGTGCTCACAAGTCCCAGTTCGGTCCGTTGGGCGCTGGAGCAGGCAAACGAACCGACCACTGCCAGCGCTACTGCCGCCAGAATCGTGGGCTGAACCACCCGCATGGATTGCCAATCCTCCTCCGTTTCTCTGCTTCTGTCGGTTTCCGATCCTGCCTTGGGAGCGCGTCAGGCCACGACTTGGTCGAGCGCCTGTTTGGCGGCCATTTGCTCCGCTTCCTTCTTGCTGCTCCCGCGACCGACGCCCATCACGTTCCCCTTGATCGTCAGCTCAACCTCGAACATCTTGTGATGATCCGGCCCGGTCTCGCGAATGGTCTCATAGCGCGGCAGCGTCTCATGGTGCTTCTGACACCATTCCTGGAGCTGCGTCTTGTAATCCTCCGATCCCGGTCGTTCTTTCTGCTCCGCTATCGCGTCCAGCTCCGGCCCCAACACGCTCAGGGTGAACGACCGGCACGCCTCGAGTCCCCCGTCCAGATAAACGGCCGCGATGACGGCCTCCAGCGCATCGGCCAACAGCGACGTCTTCTCTCGACCTTTGGAGAGCTCTTCTCCTCGCCCCAACCGCAAGAGTTTCCCCAACTCCAACCGGCGAGCCGCCTTGGCGAGAGACGTCTCGCTCACCACCTTCGCTTTCAACTTGGACAGTGCGCCTTCCGTGGAATCCGGCAGCGCCGTCGCCAGGTAGTCGCTGACGATCAGGGAAAGAACCGCATCTCCCAGGAACTCGAGCCGCTCGTTGTGCTTCCGTGTCGATGTTCGACGTTCGTTCACATAGGACTTGTGCGTGAGCGCTTCATCGAGCAGCGCCGGCGAGCGAAATCTGTACGGCAAGACGTCGTGCATCGTCTCGATGGAGACGGAGGAAATCATGGTCACGACCCAGGGAACCTCGCCGACACCATTCTAGGATGGGAGAATTTCGCCCGCAACCTACGCGTCGTAGCGGCGGAAGAGGAGACAGGCGTTGACCCCGCCGAAGCCGAATGAGTTAGAGAGGGCGACCTTGGGATGAGCCGGCCGCGCCTTGTGAGGGACGTAGTCGAGATCGCACTCGGGATCGGGCGTATCCAGATTGATCGTCGGCGGCAGCAACCCCTGGTGCAGCGCCAACACGCTGAAGATCGCTTCAACGCCGCCGGCCGCGCCCAAGAGGTGGCCGGTCATCGACTTGGTCGAGCTCACCGGAATACGGTAGGCCGCGTCGCCGAAGACCTGCTTGATCGCTCGCGTTTCGATGGCATCCGCCATGGTCGACGTGCCGTGAGCATTGATGTACCCGACGTCGGTCTTCGCGATCCCCGCGTCCTTGATCACCAGCTCCATGCACCGGACCGCTCCTTCGCCGTCGTCCGGGGGCGCCGTAATGTGATAGGCGTCGCTGTTCATGGCGTACCCCACCACCTCGGCGTAGATCTTGGCGTCGCGTCGGCGGGCATGTTCCATCTCCTCGAGCACGACCACACCCGCTCCCTCCGCGAGGACGAACCCATCGCGATCTTTGTCGAACGGCCGGCTCGCGCGCGTCGGCTCGTGGTTGCGGAACGAGAGCGCTCGGGCGGAGGCAAAGCCCGCGACGCCGAGCGGCGTGATGGCCGCTTCCGCACCGCCCGCGACCATGACGTCGGCCTCATCCCGTTGGATGATTCGGTAGGCGTCACCGATGCAATGATTGCCCGTGGCACAGGCCGTGACCGCGCAGGAATTGGGGCCCCGGGCCCCGAGTCGTATCGCCACCTGACCGGACGCAAGATTGATGATGGTCATGGGAATGAAGAACGGAGACACTCGATCAGGCCCTTTCTCCTGCAACACCTTGTGATAATGTTCGATGGAGCCCAGGCCCCCGATCCCGGAGCCGATGTACACCCCTGCGCGATGGGACTCCTCGGGCGATACCTTCAGGCCCGCATCCTCCACCGCTAGTTGGCTGGCCCCCACCGCATAGTGGATGAAGGTGTCCATCTTTTTGATTTCTTTTTTCTCGATGAAGCGGGCCGGATCGAAATCTTTGACCTCGCCGGCGATTTGCGCGGCGTAGTTCGTCGGGTCGAACTTTGTGATGCGGCCGATGCCGGACTCGCCGGCACAGATGGCCTTCCAAGTCTTGTCCACACCCGTGCCCAAGGGCGTGACCATCCCGAGCCCCGTTACGACCACCCGTCTCGCCGGTTTCTCCGCCGTCATCACCCGCCGTCTTTTGTCAGACCTTCTCTTTGATGTACTCGAGCGCCTTCCCGACGGTCAGAATCTTCTCCGCATCCTCGTCGGGGATCTCGATTTCGAACTCCTCCTCCAACGCCATCACCAGCTCGACCGTGTCGAGCGAGTCGGCCCCGAGGTCTTCCACGAAACTGGCCTCCGGAGTCACTTCATCTTCTTCGACACCCAATTGCTCTGCGATGATCTTCTTGACGCGCTCCTCCACCGTTGCCATGGATTTGCCTACCTCCTTCCCCATACATCCTCCTTGATTCCAGGCTAGAGGCACGTGGCGAGAGACCGGAGGGATGAATCAGGCAATGCCTCCATCCCAGTGCCTCGTGCCCCTGGCCTCGCACCCAAAAGCATTACGCCATCAGCATGCCGCCGTTCACATGCAGCACGTGTCCGGTGATATAGGACGCCTCGTCGGACACCAGGAATCGCACGCCCGACGCGATGTCCGCGGGCAATCCGAGTCGACCCAAAGGAATCTGCTTGAGCAGGGTCTCTCTCACTTCCGGCGGCAGCCCCTGTGTCATCGCCGTATCGATGAAGCCGGGGGCCACCGCATTGACGGTGATAGCCCGGCTCGCGTACTCCCGCGCGACGGTCTTCGTAAACCCGATCACCGCCGCCTTCGACGCCGCATAGTTGGCCTGGCCGATGTTCCCCATCGCCCCCACGATGGACGCGATGTTCACGATCCGCCCATACCGGGCTCTGGTCATCGCCTGCAAGACGGCTTTCGTGCAGTGGAACGTTCCGTTGAGGTTCACCTGCAAGACCAGGTTCCAGTCGTCTTCTTTCATGCGGAGCAGCAACCCATCGCGGGTGATACCCGCATTGTTGACGAGAATGTCGATCTTCTGCCACTCCTCCAGCACCCGTTCCACCATGGCCTTCACGTCATTGAAGTCGGCCACGTTGACCTTGACGTTCATGGCTCGGCGACCGAGCTTGCTCACGGCATCGACGGTCTCTTGAGAACGACCCGGGTCGAGATCGGCCACGACGATGTCTGCACCATCCGCCGCAAGCCGCTCCGCGATGGCCCGCCCAATTCCTTGGGCCGCACCGGTGACGATCGCAACTCTGCCTTCAAGCGACATCAATGAACCCCTTGTGGCTCGACGCCCCTCGAGTTGGGAGTTTCAAGTTTCACGTTACAAGTTTCAAGTTCTCAATCCGAATCCTTCAACTTTGAAAGGTGAAACCTTCAACCTGAGACCCGGTTTCCGCTTCACGCGTCACGCGTCACGTTCAGCGCGCTTAGCGTCGCGTCCAGCGACTTCGGATCGCTCACGTTCAGCGTCACAGCTTCCGGCTGAATGCGCTTGATCAACCCCGCCAGCACCGTGCCGGGCCCGATCTCAATGAACGTCTTCACTCCGATGTGAGCCATCGTCCTGATCGAATCTTCCCACAGGACGGGAGACGGCAACTGTCTGATGAGTGAGTCCTGAACGTCGGCCGCTTTCGTCAGAGCTCTGGCTTCGGCGTTGTTGACGAGCGGCACGGTCAAATCCGTCCAGCGAACCGCCGCGACATCTTTCGCCAAGTGATCGGCCGCCTTTTGCATCAACGGCGTATGGACCGGAACGCTTACCGGCAAGGGAATCGCCTTTCGGCATCCCTTGGCTTTGGCAAGCTCAATGGCTTGCTCGACCGCCGCCTTTTCACCGGCGATGACGACCTGTCCCGGACAATTGAAATTGGCCGCGGCCACTACGCCGGTTGAAGATGCCGCATGACACACCTCTTTCACCACGTTCGACGCCAATCCGAGCAAGGCCGCTACAAGACCGATACCCGGCGCAACGGCTTCCGCCATGTAGCGCCCGCGTTTTTGCACCAGCGAGACGGCGTCCTTGAACGAGATGCCGTTCGCGGCGACGATGGCCGAATACTCCCCAGGCTATGGCCGGCCACCGCGATCGGCTTGACCCCTGCCGGCTCAAACGCCCGCAGCGCAGCCACACTGCTGACGAGCAACGCAGGCTGGGTATACTCCGTCAAATTCAGTCGCTCGGCAGGTCCCTCAAAGCACAGGGCCGCGACATCGTACCCGAGAATCGCCGACGCCTCCTCGTACAGTGCCCGCACGAGGGGAGACGCGTCATGGAGTGCTCGTCCCATGCCGACCGACTGCGAACCTTGGCCGGGGAAGACAAGCCCGACTCCGGAAGACATATCGGGGTTAGATATCATAGAAATTTCCCGCAATGTCAACGGGAAAAAGTTTTGAGAAGTCCGCAGTCATCAGGTGTCAGTCTTCAGTTATCAGAACTCAGTCGGAGATCCGGAACTGATCACTGATAGCAGATGACTGACGCCTTCTTCGGCTACCACCGAATCAACGCGGAGGCCCACGTCAACCCCGCGCCGAAGGCGCCCATCATGATCACGCTCCCGTCCTTGATCCGACCATCGCGGACGGCTTCGTCCAGGGCGAGCGGAATCGATGCGGCCGACGTGTTTCCATAGCGGTCCATGTTCAGGACCACTTTCTCCATCGGAAGCCCGAGTCGCTCGGCCACCGCTCTGATGATGCGCACATTGGCCTGGTGGGGGACGTAGAGATCCACGTCGGCCACGGTGAGGCCGTTGGCCGCCAGCGTCTCGCGCGCCACGTCCTCCAATGTCCGAACCGCGACCTTGAAGGTCTCGTTGCCCTTCATCTTCATGTACTGCATCCGCTCGTTGATCACCTTCTCCGACGGCGGCATGCGTGAGCCTCCGCCCGGCACCGTGATCAGATCGCAGAGACTTCCATCCGAATGCAGATGGGTCGAAAGAATCCCCCGGTTCCCGTCGGTCGCGCTCACGACCACGGCTCCGGCGCCGTCGCCGAACAGGACACAAGTGTTCCGGTCCGTCCAGTCCATGATGACCGACATGACTTCCGACCCGACGACCAACACGGGTCGCATGCCGGTGCGGACATAGGCGTCAGCCACGGAAAGGGCGTACACGAACCCGCAGCAGGCCGCCCCGAGGTCGCAGGCCGCAGCGCGGATCGCGCCGAGTCGGTGCTGGATGAGACACGCCGTCGCCGGCATCGGTTGATCGCCGGTACACGTGGCGACGAGGATAAAGTCGAGGTCCGCCGCAGCCACGCCGGCCGCCTTGAGCGCCCGTTCTGCCGCAACGACGCCGAGGTCCGAGCAGGCCTCGCCGACGGCGGCGATGCGACGTTCACGGATGCCAGTCCGTTCGACGATCCACTCGTCAGACGTCGCCACCATGCGCTCTAGGCCGACGTTCGTCAGCACTTTCGCCGGCGCGTAGGAACCGGTGCCGGTGATCCTGGCCCTCACGCCGGTTCTCCTTCCGCTTGATGACGGGCGAGGCTCTCCTCAATGTCCCGTTGAATCAGCTCATGCAGCTTGAACTCCGCCAACGCTTGCGCACGCTTGATGGCGTTCTTGATCGCTTTGGCCGATGACCGTCCGTGACAGATCATCGTGATCCCGTTCACGCCCAACAGCGGGGCGCCGCCGAACTCCGCGTAGTCGATCTTGCGTTTGAGGCTCAGCAGCGGAGCCGCAATGAGCGGATAGGCGAGGCGGCCCAACCAGGACGCGGAAATTTCCTTCAGCAGGAGCTTCTTGATAGTCTCCGCCACCCCTTCGGAGATTTTCAAGGCGACGTTGCCGATGAAGCCGTCGCAGACGACCACGTCGGCGTTCCCGCTGTAGAAGTCGCGTCCCTCGATGTTGCCGATGAAATTGAGCGGGCTCGCCTTGAGCAACCGGAACGCTTCTTTCGTCACTTCGTTCCCTTTTGTATCCTCCTCCCCGATGCTGAGTAGCCCGATGCGCGGGTTGGGCTTGCCGTAGAGGTGCTTGGCATATTCGTTGCCCATCACCGCGAACTGTTCCAGATGTTTGGCCTCGCAGTCCACGTTCGCGCCTACGTCGAGCATCACGGCGGTGCCGGTCAAGGTCGGCAGCATCGTGGCGATGGCCGGCCGTTCGACGCCCTCCGTCAGACCGAGCACGAAGAAAGCCGCCACCATGCTCGCCCCGGTGTTTCCCGGGCTCACGACCGCGCTCGCCTCACCGC
>CAZZPI010000016.1:14010-14499 GCA_964655865.1 uncultured Nitrospiraceae bacterium | reverse complement strand
CACCAGCGGATACTTGAGATCGTCATTGGCCCGAACCAGCTTTTCTTCCTCGGCCAAGACGTAGATCAGGCCGTCCTTGTCCACGATGGCCGGCTCTTTGCCCTGTTTCTTGGCCAACGTGATGGGCAGCCGAATGAATTTGATGTTGTAGAACTTCGTGTTGGCATTATCCGGACACAAGCTCCAACGGCCGTTTTCGCCCGGCCGAGCCGGTTCGCTCGTGCGGTCGCCGTTTTCGTCCTGGTGGATCGGTTCCAGCCACGGCGCGCCGCTGTGGTTCGCCGAGAATGGATTTCGTTTGCCGAAGTGCGGCTTGAGCAGCGGCCAGGACATCTTCCCTGTCGTCGGATCGAACAGGATCGCCGGCCTGGTGCTGTCATCCCACTTAGCGGCGGCGGGGTACTTCGGATACTTGGCCGTGCTCTCCCGCTCGCCCTTCGCGACATCGCCGTCCCACTTCCAATCCCACACCGTCGCATCATAGGCCAT
>CAZZPI010000016.1:10311-14000 GCA_964655865.1 uncultured Nitrospiraceae bacterium | reverse complement strand
CGCCGCCCGCAGACCGCGCCGGCTGGCACGAGTCCGACGGCCTCGTCGCGGTGGACGCCACGAGCGCCGCTGGCGCGCTGCCCGGCCCGCTCTTGCGCCAGTCCCAGACCGTCGCGTCATAGGCCATGATCTGACCCTTTTCGTCGTCCGTATGGCCCGGCTTGCCCTGCGCCGGCAGGTACATTTCAACCCAGTCCTTGATGTTCACGACGGCAGGGTTGGCTTTCCAATCGGTTTTCTGATTCTTAGCGACGATCTTGAACTGCTTCCCGAACCAGTCCACGGTCGTGCCGATGAGCTTATCCGAACTCACGCCCATCTTGATCCGGCCCTGGCGATCCGGCAACTCCCGGAGGTCCGGCATCGTGTCGGTGTGGCCTTGGCCGACTTGCAACGTGTTATACACCCGGCCGTAACCCCACATGCCCGCGACATAGTGATGCGCCACGTGGCAATGGAACAGAAACTCGCCCGCCAAATGCTGGGACTGACCGGCGCCGCCTTCGGCCTCAAGATCCAGTGCCTCAGACGGTCCGATGACTTCCACGTCCACGCGATCTGACTTGGTGCGAACGACCGGATACTTGATCGGCCCGTCCGCCGCCGCGGCCCAGAAGTCCTGCGGTTCCGCGCGCGGACTGCGGATCCACCGGATGGATCCGCTATGAGGATGGTGAGAGTGGAACACTTCCGACCCACCGTGCACGATGCGCCACTTCGTCGGGTCGCCGAGATATCCACGCGGGATTGTCGTCGGGACGTCGCCGAAGGTATAGGCGCTGTAGGCCATGGATTCGTCTTCGAACCCGAAGTACTCGTGCTGCAAGTGCATCTGATCGATGCCGAACGGTTCGCTGCGATAGTTCAGCGCGCGGCCGCCTGGACGATAGGCATCGGTCAACGGATCGCGCTGAGGCAGGAAGTCGCCCTTCTTGTTCAACGGACGGAAGGCCTCATCTCCGATCTCATGGTAAAAAATCACATGCTCCCGGAAGTCCGGGCCTGATCCGTTATCGATAATCACTTGCCAGCCGCTCTTCGCTTCAGGCGCGGGACCTGTCCCCAGTGGGTCGAGATACCTCGAACCCTTCGGCTCGATCACGAAGGCTCCGAACAATCCCAGCACCGTCAACTCGCGGTCATGGCTGTAGGAATGGAACTGCCGCACCCCCTCCTGCATATGGGGGTGGATATACCACTCGAATTCCTGCGACTTGCCGGGCTCGAGGATCGAATCGGGATTGGTTGTCGTCGCCGGCTTGCCCGTCGCGCTCACAACCATGCTGGAGGCCTGGATGAACAGGCTCCCATCCTCGCCTTCCATCTGGTTGCGGAGCGTCATCTTGACGCAATCGCCTTGGTTGGCGCGCAGGACCAACGGTTGAATCATATCGCCCTGCAATCCCGTGTTCACCGCCCCGGGGTCGAACCCCTCCTTCTCTCGTGCCGCTTTGTTCTTGGCCTCCTCTGCGCGAACCTTGTCCAGGTTCTCGGTCAGCACATACATGTAACCGGGATAGTAATCCAACCACCGGTTCAGCGTGACCTCGACGTTGATCATCGAGACATCGTACTGCCTGGTCGGTGCGTTGGCCGGGCATCGACCGCCCGTGCTCAACACGGGTTCGCCCTTCGCCGCATCCGTCATGAGCAGGAAGCTGCTGCCGTCCTGGCCCATATATTGGTGCATCATCGACATGCTGTTGAAGGCGCCCGATGTCTGCTGAGCCCTGGCGTCCTGCTGCGCCTGCTGCTCGAGCTTCTGCATCAAACGATGGTGCTGCATTTCCATCTTTTCCGCGTTGCCCGCGCGGCCCTCGATGGCGTTCTCCACCACCGTCTGACCCTTCAATGCTTGGGTCCAGCCCGGCATTGAGACAGGAGTCGCATGTCCCTGATGGGACTGATCCCCCGGCCCAGCCGCAAACAGCCACGGCGCAGCGAGCAGGCTGCTCGCGAACACCGCCGCTTGCAGACCGAGCGTCGCATGGTCGCGACACCCCCTGCGTTTGGGGTTAAAGAAATAAGACGTCATAACTGGCCTCCTTGTGTGAAATAACCGCGTCCGCGCGGTTCCTGTAATGAGCCTTGCACCGTGGTTCCCGGCCTCCTCCCGAAACGACATTGGCTAGCGGTACAAGGGGAGGGGCTGGAGGTGAAGAACGTGTCCGGCCTTTGCCCATTACCTCTCTCCCCTTGCCTATTTTTTAGAGCTGGTGAAGGGTCCCTCCATTGCGGAGGGCGGGTCATTCGGAGGCCGGTCCAAAATCACCCAGACCTTCACCAGCGGCCACGTATAGCCGCAACTCATGTGCCGCAAATTGTCCGGCCGGCTCTGGCAAGGATTTTCTTCGATGAGACCAAGGGTTAGCACGCGATCGAGGAAGGTGTACCCTACGTTCGAGCGAGGTGAAATTCCACGGAGTTAGACAGAAGAGTCTTCAGCAACTAGACACATACTTTGAATTCAAGGAGTTGGACTGTGCAATCTATTGGACAGCCTCCGAGGCAAAATGGGGAATGCTGGGGCAGATGCTTCCCCTGAGAAAGCCACGGGGATTCACCAACATGAGCATTCCTTTGATTGAATGGTTGAAGAGAGCGGTGTGATGCCGAAAGGCGAGGCTTTTGGGAGGTCAGGAACCCTTTCCGCGCAGCGGGGCACCCATTGCAATCCCCGAGCAACGGGTCCCCGGTCACGGGGTCGTTCGCTCGACTGAGCTCGTCGCAGGCCGACAAATGGTTCCTGACCGCCAAGGCGCCCTACGCTTCGTCGATCTGATATTCGCGCAGCTTATTGTAGAGACTCGCGCGGCTGACCTTGAGAAGCTTGGCTGCCTTGGAGCGATTGCCGCCGGCCTGCTGGAGCGCCTGAAGGATCCGGGCCCGTTCCGCCTGTTGCGCCGCACCGCGGGAAACCGATCGCAGATCATTCGCGGTCGATTCCGACTGCGCCGCGATCAGGTCCTTGCACTGTAGTTCAGGACCGGTCGTCGTGACCACGGCACGCTCAATGTAGTGCTGCAACTCACGGATATTGCCCGGCCAGGGTGCTTCCGTCAAAGCTTGCATGACGGCCGGAGAGACTGCTCTGACCGGTTGGCGATGCCGCTTGCACGAGGCGGCGACAAAGTGCTGCACCAAGAGCGGCACGTCCTCTTTTCGTTCCCGCAAGGGCGGCAGATACAACGGAAGCACCGCCAACCGATAGTAAAGATCCTGACGAAAAGCCTTAGACCTCACGAGTTCCCCGAGGTCCTTGTTTGTCGCCGACACGATACGGACGTCAATCTTGATCGGTTGATTGCTGCCGACTCGCTTCACCTCTCCTTCCTGTAGGACACGAAGGAGTTTCGCCTGGAACGTCGGCGTCGTGTCGGCGATCTCGTCGAGGAAGATCGTCCCGCCGTCGGCTTCTTCGAACAAGCCCCGCTTGTTCGCCACGGCCCCTGTGAAGGCGCCCTTCGTATGCCCGAATAATTCGCTCTCGAGCAGGGTTTCCGGCAACGACCCGCAGTCGACGACCACGAAAGGCTTGTCCCGACGATAACTCAATTCGTGAATCGTCTTGGCCACGAGTTCTTTTCCAGTTCCGCTTTCACCTTGGATCAGCACGGTCGCCGAACTGTCGGCCACGAGGCTGAGCATGTCGAAGAGTTGTTGCATGGCGGGACTCCGACCGAGGAGCC
>CAZZPI010000016.1:0-10301 GCA_964655865.1 uncultured Nitrospiraceae bacterium | reverse complement strand
GAAAGGCCTGCTCCATACCGCAAGCCGCGCCGTCGATCGAACAGGAGACACCCCGCACCTCCGGCGCCTCGAACACTTTAACAGCCGGGCACTTGCCGCAAGGGTCGGTTTGATGGGCAAAGGCTTCGTAACATTTCGCCGGTCGAGCTTCGGAGTTCCTGACGGCGGCCGAGGACCACGCCGACTCGTTCGCATAGATCACGTTGAAGTTGCGATCCATAACCGCCACTCGATCGGTCAACCCGCCGGCGAGCTGTTTAATCGCTTCGAGACGTCCCGCCAGTACTGGATCGCTGAAAGGAGGGCTTGAAGGATGCTCTAATTGAGATCCGGCCATCTCGTTCCTCACATTAAAAAAAGACTCTCGGCGCGTTCTTCTTTATTTTTTCTTCGCAGGCCCCGCGCCGCTAAGCTCCGGTTCCTCGCCCTAGCTCATGATTCTGAAGCAGTCGTTTGATCGTGGCCTTAAGCTCCGAAACCCGCACCGGTTTATCGAAATAGGCGGTGGCGCCTGATCTCAGCGCCGCCGCCTTGAGTTGCATATCCCCGAAGGCTGTCATGAGAATGATCGGACAGTAAGGGGCAAAGGTGCGTAACCGGTTCACATAATCCAATCCGCCAGCAGGCATCTTGAGATCCGTAAGAATAAGGTCCGGAGTCGATTCCATCACTGCCGCCAACGCCTCATCCCCATTCTTTGCTTCGCGCAGGTGGTACCCCTCGCCCCACAGCTCATCACAGAGTAAGCTGCGCATCTCTTTATCGTCTTCCACCACCAGCAGCACGGCGAGTGTCCTCCTTTCCACCGTCATTCATTGTCCTCTCAGGCGGCTCAAGCTTGAGAAGGTGCAGAGCAAGGCATATGCCATCAACGGTGCTTCTGGGTCGGACCCAACCGTTCAGAATTGCGTCGTTCTTCAGGAAACGATTGGCGGGCAGCAGGTTAGGAACTCGTGACCTGGCGACAAAGACCCCAACCCCGCGGTTGAACCTGTGGCCGGACGCCACAACGGCAGAGTGGAGCAGACGGCTGATGGCTTACCGCGTATAGCATGTGAGGGAGAAGAGCCGGTATCTCGCCAATTGTGTTCGTCGCATAAGCCACACACTATACGCTCTTCGGAAGCAGTATCGAAAACGTCGTGCCCTTTCCTGGCTCGCTCCCGACGCGGATGGATCCCCCATGTTCTTCCACGATGCCTTTCACCACCGTGAGACCCAGGCCGGTCCCCTTGCCGAACTCCTTCGTCGTGAAGAACGGATCGAAGATCTTGTCCTGCACGTCCGGCGGAATTCCGTGTCCGGTATCCCCCACGGAGAGGCTGACCATCTCATTGGCGAACGGCGCGAGCGTGATGGACAACGTTCCCCCTTCCGGCATCGCATGCACCGCGTTCATCACGAGATTAATGACGACCTGGCTCATCTGATCCGGATCGCCACAGATCAAGGGGCAAGAGCTTGCGAACGAGGTTTCGACTTTGATGCGATTGCGTGCGAGTCGCTCCTGGAAGATTTCGAGGTTGTCCACGATCGTCTGCCGCAAATCGAGCGGACGCCGCTCTGCCGGACGCCGCCTCGCAAAGGCGAGCAACTGATTCATCACCTTGGTGATCCGCTCGACCTGATTGACGATGGTCTGCAGCCCCTTCTTGATCGGCTCTTCCCTCACCCGCTGCAGAAGATATTCAGCCCGGCCGAGGATCACGTTCATCGGCGTCCCGATCTCGTGCGCCATGCCGGAGGCAAGCGTCCCGAGCTCCGCTAGCCGCTCGGCTTTGCGCAACTGATCCTGGAGATGCTTGCGCTCGGTGACGTCTCGAACCACCACTTGGATACCGACGCCATCCTGATCGATGAAGCTCGCGGCCACGACTTCGACATCGACCACGGTTCCATCGAGCCGAACGATTTTTTCTTCAATCAGGGGGACCGTCTTCGCCCCCTCCCGGAGAAGCTCCAATCTTTCGCGGAGAGCTTGATGATAGTCAGGATGGAACAGCTCGAAGGGGGACCTTCCGAGAATGTCCTCCGTCTTTACGGCCCCGAACAGCCTCAGCCCTTGGTCGTTAACGAAGACGATCCGGTCCCCTCGATTCACAAGGATCGCGTCCGGCGACACCTCGATCAGACGGCGATACCGTTCCTCGCTCTCGCGAAGGGCCTCTTCGGATTTTTTTCGCTCGGTAATGTCCCGCAAGATCACGGTAAAGTACTTCTTCCCCTCGACACCGACCTGCGAGATCGCCGCTTCAACAGGAAACTCCTCGCCGTTCGCGCGGAGCCCGACGACATGGCCGAGCGTCCCCATTTTTCTGGATGTCGCCCCCGACCGGCCGAATTGAGCTACGTGATGACGGTGGTCCATTCGGAACCGCGCGGGGATGAACCGATCCAGCGATTGCCCGATGGCATCCTGCGCGGAGCAACCGAACATTTGCTCCGCTGAATGGTTGAACAATACGACGTTCTGGTCCTGGTCCACCGTGACGATGGCGTCCATGGCAGATTGGATGACGCCTTCCAGTCTAAGTTGGCTGATCAGGAATTTCTCTTCCGCTTCCCGACGGCCTGCGGCAGCGCCCAATAAGGCCGTGTCAGCATAGGCTCGAGCCTCTTGCGCCGCCTCCATCAGGGCTTCGGCATGAGCCCGCTCGACGCGCTCAGACATCAACTGGCGCCGGGTCCGCTTGTATTGGAGGAGTCCCAGAGCGACCACCCAGAACACAACCGTGCCCAGCACACGGTTGAGCAGTGCATAAGGGATCGGCAGACCGGCGGGCTTCAGCAGGACGTCAACCCAGACGAGCCCTGTGGCGACCGCGGAGAAGTAGAGCGGGTCCCGATCGCGCGGAGAAAGGAACGTGAGCAGCAGCGGGATGACATACAGAATCGATACGGCCACTCCGATCGGAGTGAGCAGATCCAGCGCACAGATCGCGACGGTGAGACCCGGGATCGCCCAAGGGACAATGCGCATAGCGAGACTGTTGACGACCTTCATGTGATCGATCCCGGCCTAAGACGATCAGAAGGAGGCGGTCACTCTTCGGATTGTGGCTTGCCTTCGATTTCGGCGAGCTTACGATACAGGGTTTTCCGATCGATGCCAAGGGCGTGGGCGGCCTGGTATTTGTTTCCGCCGGTTTTTTCGAGGATTTTCTTGATGTATTCTTTCTCGATTTCATGCAACGGCAGCGTCCTCTCCGCGGCTTCGTCGAGCACGCGCCGGTCGCCGCGCGCTCCCTGCACGGTCGGCGGGAGATCATCGGGGGAGATCTTCTCGCCGCGGCTGAGGGTCACCGCCCGTTCAATCACGTTCTCCAGTTCGCGCACGTTCCCTGGCCACGTGTAGTCGATCAGCATGGCGAGCGCCGCTTCACTGACGCCCTTCACCATTTTGCCGCGAGCCTCCCCGCATTTTTTCAAGAACGCGTCGACCAGCAAGGGGATGTCTTCCCGCCGTTCCCGCAAGGGCGGCAGCTTGAGCTCGATGACGTTGAGCCGATAGTAGAGATCCTCCCGGAATCGCTTCGCCTTGACCTCTTCGCCGAGGTTCAGGTTCGTCGCGGCGATGATCCGCACGTCCACCGCGATCGGCTTGTTCGCCCCGACCCGGCGAACTTCTTTCTCTTGGATGGCGCGCAGCAACTTCGCCTGCAGCATGAGCGGCAACTCGCTGATCTCATCCAGAAAGAGGGTGCCCTTCTGCGCTTCCTCGAAGAGACCCCGCTTGTCCATCTTGGCGTCCGTGAAGGCCCCGCGCATGTGACCGAAGAGCTCGCTCTCCAGGAGCTGCTCGGGTATGGCCGCGCAATTGACGGGAATGAAGGGTGCGTCCCTCCGATCGCTGTTGTAATGGATCGCTTTCGCAACCAGTTCCTTCCCCGTCCCGCTCTCGCCCGTAATCAAGACGTTCGTCGGGCTATCGGCCACGCGCCGGATGAGGTCGAACACCTCCTGCATCGGCTTGCTCTTCCCGAGGATCTGATGGAAGCTGTATTCTTTGTGGACCTCGCGTCGGAGCCGGTTGACTTCTCGGCGCAGCGACGCCTCGCGAATTCCCCGCTCGACGACGCGAATCAACTCCTCGTTCTTTACCGGCTTCGTGAGATAGTCGCTCGCCCCATGCTTCATCGCCTCGACGGCTGTTTCGACGGATCCGAACGCCGTCATCAGAATCACACCGACATCCGGATAAGCCCGCTTGACCTCATTTAAGAGTTCGGTTCCTTGCATCCCCTTCATGCGCAGGTCCGTGAGGACCAGCGCATAATCCTCCTGACCCAGCAGCTTGAGTGCCTCCTGCCCGCTGCCGATCGCCGTCACCTGGTGACCGCGATCCCTCAGTACGTCGCAGACGAGATCGCGCATCTCGGCATCGTCATCCACGACGAGAATGGCGCCCCATTCTTCAGTCATCGTCTTTTCCCTGTGGCCCTGCATGCCCCCAGGTTATGCGGCCTGCTCTCTGCCCGTCAAGCCCTGTTTGCCCCATTTTACGACAGTGAGCCCTTCCCCTTTGAGGACAAAGGCGACAAAGGAGCGTCTGGTTGTGCAAGCCCCGCGCTCAAATTGCAAGTAAGGGACCACCGCCCAAGTCTCAGAGCCGAAAGAGCGAGCTATGGGACTCACGCGAGAGTCGGGAGAAAGGAATCGGAAGGAGCTTGCAGTGGAGGGATTGGAAGCGCTAGGGGCAAGCGCGCGGGGGCGGGGTCTTATCTCGCCCTCGCCTTCTTTTTCACCGGATGCGATGCCCGCCATTGCCACGGTGGTACCGGCGCAGGGTCTTGCCAGAGGCCTCGTTTCTCCAACTGGGCACGCTCCTGTATCTCAACTAAGGCGGGGCTCGGCCTCGTGGACGTTACCAGCCAAGCCAAGCCTTCTTGCACGAGAAGATGGTTCAAATTGCGCCCGCCTTCGAAGAGAATCTCGACCAACAGACGCCCCGATTCATCTTTTCCTTTGGGGCGTGCGACCACTTCGCGCCCGTAAACGAGTCCAGCGACGGCGCGCCTGGCTTCTCTCCCATACCGTTGTTTCGGCTCCGGACAATCGATTCCATAGAGCCTCAACTTGACGAATCGGCCGCTGAGTCTGGCCGTCAGCAGATCGCCTTGCGGCACCTCGATCACTTTCATGAGTAGGTCCTCAGCCTGAACTGAAGGCGCGGCGATCGCTACGGGTCCCGCCAAGACGGAAATGATCAACCACGGGATTCCAAGGCCACTGGTCCTACCGATAGCCACGGCCACCTCCTCGAAGGCGTTCATACTCACGCTGCTCACACAACCTTCGCGCGTCAAAAAAGCCTTTCACTTCATCAGGAAACCGCACCGCGCAATACGCCCGCGCGCCGCGCCGCGCTTCCGCATCGCTTTCTTCTTCAAGCGCCCGGAGTCGGTCGGTCAGATCGATGGCCGGCTGCTCAAGCGCCGAGACGGTTTTCGTCGGCGGGACGGATATTTCGGACACGGCTCCGGTCGTCCGGAAACGGGGACCGGCGAGTTTCCAACTTTTCAACACGTCGTCCCGATCCAGGACCAGCGACAACCCAAACTGCGGGTACTCGAAGGTCACGTCCCCGTTGCTCGGCGTGATCCACACGGAACGGGGCTGGCCGAATCGATTCCAGATTTCCTCTTTCGGCATGCCGATCCGCGGGGTGAGATTCCGCACAGATGTCACGTGCATGCCCTGCTGATCGTAGTAGGGTCCATTGGGCTGACTCAACCGCCGATTCAACGAGCTCAGCGAGGACTTCGGGACTCGAAGGAGGCGCCAGACGGTCGTTGTGCCGTTAGGGCAATCCTTCGGTTGCGGATCCTCGAAGACCATCTGCGTTTCCAGTAGGAATCCGCTCACCTCTTCGCTGCGCGTGAAATTCTTGATCTCTTGGACGGCGGCCAGAAAAGCCCGTTGACGCCCCGCTTCCACGTTGGGCGAGCAGGACGCCCGGCCCGTAAAGAACACATCGTCGCCGAAATGAAACACAGCTTGCTCAGTCCAAAAGGGACGTTGATCTCCGGTGGTCGCCCAACCGGAGGAAGGCGCTGCCGCAAGGACCAGCCCGAGGGCAGTGCACGCGAGCCAGCGTTCGTTGTGCAACACAGCCAAGTCGGTCGTACAACAAATGGAGGAAAATCGTCTCATCAATTTCAGTATACCCGCGGTGTGCCGGAAACGCGAAATTCCACAATTCTTGTAAACGGACAGCCGATATCGGATGGACACCCGCCGACATCGACCCAAATCTTTGCGGAAATGCTCGGATTTGTTGCGTCCCTGCTCTCTCTCGGCTAGACTTTTTTCGTCACACTTCTATGTATGGCACGCAACAGAGCAACAGAACTTGCAAAGCCACGTTCGAAGACTGCCGCCGTCGTCGAAGAGCTTAACCGGGGGATTGAGAAGCTTCAGTCCCTCAAAGCTTCCGTCGAGGACTTGCGGAGCGAGGGTTTCCCTTACAGGGACGCGGTCCGCGCGAGAACAGAGCTACAGATCCGCGACACCATCAAGCGCCTCTTCGGAGATCGGTCTCCCGAATACCAAGAGCACAAGGGCCATCGCCTGCGCACCGGATCTCTGGCCGAGATCGGTGACACGATCCAACTGTTGAACAAGCTGCTCGGCAACTTGGAGGCGCGCAAGCTCGATATTCTCGGCCTGCGGCCGACTCCGCAACAGGAACATCCTGCAGCGCCGGTTCCGCAAGCTCCGGTTCTGACGTTGGTCCCTCCGGCGGCTACCGCTCCGGCGACGGCTACACCACCACCTGGTGCCCCATCCACTCCTCCGGTTCCCCCGACCGCCTCACCGGCACAGGTCCACCAAGTCCCGCCCGGGCCACCGGTATCCGTTGCTCCACCAGTTCCCGTTCCGGGCACCACCCTACCTTCCTCTCAGACCACGTTTTCGCCTTCACCGGCAATAGCCCAGCCGACGCCGGTCCTCGATGAATCTCCGTCCGCGCCCCAGACACAGGCCCCCCAGGCGGGGCCCCTATCGCCGGCAGCCTTCGTTCAGGTTGTTCCCCCTCCCGCCGCCGCGCCACCACCTCAGCAATCTGTGTGTCCCCCCACACCAGCCGTCGCTCAGCCTACCCTGGCTTCCCGCCAACCTCCCTTGGTCGCCCCTTCACAGCCATCTCTAGCCTCTGTTGGCGCTGCCCCCAAGATCGTGGAGGCATCCGCGTCGCCCTCTGCCGAGCGCGTTAGCACAACCGTCGAGTCCGCCAAGTCATCGTCGGCCCCACGAAGCGTAGAGGACGATACCCTGGCCGTCCTTCGGAAGGTCTGCAGCCGCTTTCACATCGTCGCCAGGCAGCTTCGACTCCGTAAAGAATACCGCGCGACCCTGGAAGTCGAAGACGATTACGATACCCAGGATCTGTTCTTTGCCCTCCTGCGGCTGCAGTTCGACGAGGTGGGGTCTGAGGATTGGGTGCCTCGATATTCCGAGGGCGCGACCCGGACCGCCTTCCTTCTCAACAAAGGAAGCCTTGTGGCTGTGGTGAAGAAAACCAGGCCCGGCCTCACGACGCGGGACATTCAGGACCAGTTGCGGATCGACATGGAGCGATTCTCCAGCCAACGAGGCCACGCCGTGCTCTTCTGCTTCGTGTACGATCCGGAAGGGCGTATCGGAAACCCCACAGGCCTTGAAGCGGAGGTCACCAGCATCGGTTCCCGTTATCGGGTCGAGCTGGTTGTAGCTCCAAAATAGCCTCGTCGCTCAGACACTCATCAGCCGGTCACGCGTCTTTTGGGGATACTGTTCCACAAGCCGGACTATTGACGCGACGGTGCCCTGAGCCCGTCGGCCCTCCGACCTGATCCAAGCTCGACCCCGGGGATGGTCGAGGGGTCGAAGGATTGACTTCGCCTGCATATATCCGTTAGTTAGAACTGTAACCGCATAATCGAGCGTCAATTCCACTAGGACAGATTGGACCGATCGTTCCTGGAGACGATGACGATGTCAGATCGTGCCTATGTTCTCATCAACGTCCTACCAGGACAGACGGCGGACGTTGTTCGGGCCCTCTCAGAAATCAAGGAAATCAAGACCATCGATCCCTGCTGGGGCAAACCGGATATCTTCGCCGTCGTTGAAGTGCCCGATCAGGACGCCTTGACGCAGCTGGTGCTGACCAAGATTCATGCGATCGAAGGGGTGGCGCAGACCGACACGCACCTCGTCTACCGCCTCCGCAAGTGACGACAATGAATTCGAGAGCCGGTCTTGCCCGGTGGGTGGTCGTCTGCCTCGTGGCGGCCTGCTCCGGCATGTCCCCATCGCCACCTGATCGCATTGAAGCGACCTTAGCGGCACCCTTGGACCAGGTGAAGTCGGCGGTAATCGAGGTCCTGACGCAGCAGGGCTATGATGTCGATGAACAGGAGAATGGGCGCCTGATGACGGGGAATCGTCGCCAAACCGGCGGTCCCTGGAATTGGATGTTGAATTGGCGGTTCGGGACAGGGAAGAGTCAGGTTGAAGCAATGTTGGCTCCAGCTCAGAACAGCAGCACGAACTTGACCTTGGAGGTCAGCCACGAGGGGAAAGACGGGATTTTTGTGTTCTGGGAGAGAAGCCAACCACCTGTTCCGGAGAGTGCGGAAAACCAGCTCCGACTCATCAAGCTCGCGCTACGGCTACTGTAGCGAGGACGGCAACGAGCGACGGGTTTTCAGTTACCACTCAGCAGCTTACAGCCTCTAGCCAACTCTCAACTCAGCACTTCGAACTCATCAGTTTCCGACGCACGATCAAGTCTGTTCAGTCCCTTCTGAATCCTCACCGAGTGCGATGCCGAACCGTTCAGCCATTCGGTACAGTGTTCGCCGATCGATCCCGAGAATTTTCGCGGCCCGTACCTTGTTGCCCTTTGCTTCCTTGAGCACCTTCACCAGGTGCCGCTTTTCGACTTCTTCGAGGGTCAACAACGCCCCGCCGTCCGGTTCCAACGATTGCGCCGGGCCCACGCCGTCGGTCTCGGCATTTTTGATCGCTTCAGGAAGATCATCCGGGACGAGCAACGGACCGTGGCTGAGCGACACCGCTCGCTCGACCGCGTTCTCCAGTTCCCGCACGTTCCCCGGCCAACGATACCGGGTCAGGAGGACCATCGTTTCCGGCAAGAATCCTTTCACGCGATTCCCCGCGCCTCCCGCGTACTTCCGGAGGAAGTGATCGGCCAACGTCGGGATGTCTTCCCGCCGCTCGGCCAGTGAGGGAAGCAGGATGCGAACGACGTTCAAGCGATAGTAGAGATCGTCACGGAACTTACCGTCTTTAACCAGTGCAGTCAGATCACGGTTTGTCGCCGCGATGATGCGGACATCCACCTTGACGCTCGACGTTCCGCCGACACGACGTACTTCCTGATCCTGCATGACACGGAGCAGCTTGACCTGCAGAGCCGCTCCGAGATCGCCGATCTCGTCGAGAAAGAGCGTCCCCCCGTTGGCCGCTTCGAAGAGTCCGGCCTTCGCTCCCATCGCGCCGGTGAATGCCCCTTTTTCATAGCCGAACATTTCCGACTCCAACAACGAGTCCGGCAGCGCGGCGCAATTGACCGGGACGAACGCCTTATCGCGGCGGGGGCTGTTGCTGTGGATGGCCTTCGCGATAAGTTCCTTTCCGGTCCCGCTCTCTCCTTCAATCAGCACGGTGCTTCGCCCTTGGGCGACCTTGGCCACAAGCTTGTAGACGTCCAGCATCGCGGGGCTCCCACCGACGAGTTGTGTCAGTTCTTGCTGGACCTGCTGGGACCATTCCTCCCGCTTGCGTGAGTCTTCCCGAAACCGCTCATTTTCACGGACCAGGCGGCAGTGCTCGATCGCCCGCTGTACAACAACCTTCATTTCTTCTCTATTGAACGGCTTGGCCAGATAATCGTAGGCGCCGTGCTTGATCGCCTCGATGGCGCCTTCCAGTGAACCGAAAGCCGTGAGCAAGACGATCGGCGTGTCCGAACTAAATCGCTTGAACTCACGCAAGACCGCGAAGCCGTCCACCGTTCCCATTCTGATGTCGGTGAGCACCAGGTCCGCCTTCGTACGTTGTCCTTGCGCGATCGCCTCTGCGCCGTTCGAGAACGCCTCGACGACATACCCTTCCTTTTTGAGGGCTTCCGCGAGCAACTCACGGGCGACCGCATCGTCGTCGACGACAAAAATCTTTGCACTTCCCGACATAGTCAGCACCTAGTGGGTACGGGAGGGGAGTTGTTTCGGGCCCCCTCCCGTGTCGAGCACCGCTCGACCGAGATCGCCGCCAGAGACTCGGTCCTCAAT
>CAZZPI010000015.1:13481-14827 GCA_964655865.1 uncultured Nitrospiraceae bacterium | reverse complement strand
CTGGAGTGGCGCCAGCGCACCCTTCGCCAATTTACACAAGCGGCTTGACATCACCGATGCGATGCGTTTAGCCAGCTTGACGTTCCCTGCTAGCGATGGTACCATCAGCCATTCTTTCCCATTGAAATTTCAAAAGGATTTTCTACTTAGCGGGGGATCGTTACCCGGGGTCGACGGGGATGTGTAAGACTGTTCCCTTCTCCCATCTGAAGGTGACGGGGAGCGAAGGGGAGGCAATATGAAGATGTCAGGGGCGGAGATCTTTCTTGAGTGCCTTCGGAAGGAAAGTGTGAAGACCATTTTTGCCCTCCCCGGAGGGGTAGTCCTGAAGGTTTTTGATGTCCTGTACCAGCAGAATGACATTCGGGTCATCCTCACCCGCCATGAACAGGGCGCTGGTCACATGGCCGAAGGCTATGCCAAGTCGACCGGAAGAGCTGGCGTAGCATTGGTGACCTCAGGGCCAGGCATGACCAATGTCATTACCGCCTTGGCCGACGCCTATATGGATTCGGTGCCGGTGGTGTGCTTTAGTGGCCAGGTTCCCACACATCTCATTGGAAACGATGCGTTCCAAGAAGCCGACAACATAGGGTTGAGCCGACCTTGCACAAAATACAACTTCCTCGTCAAGGATGTCAGCGACCTGGCGACTACGATCAAAGAAGCCTTTTATATCGCAACGACGGGACGTCCTGGGCCTGTGCTCGTGGACATCCCGAAAGACGTGTCTCAGAATCAAACGGAATTCAATTACCCGAAGTCTGTCTACATCCGTGGCTATAACCCCACCTACGAAGGCAACAAGTGGCAGATCAAACAGGCAGCAGAAGCCATCATGAAGGCCAAGAAACCCATCCTCTACGTCGGAGGTGGGGTGGTGTTCTCCGGTGCATCACAAGAGTTGTTGGAGCTCGCTGAGATGACTCAAATCCCGGTGGATATGACTCTGATGGGATTGGGGGTTTTCCCCGGGGAGCATCCGCTTTCGATGGGCATGATGGGCATGCACGGGACCTATTGGGCCAATATGGCTGTGCATTATTCCGATCTCGTCATCGCAGTGGGGGCGCGTTTCGATGATCGAGTTACGGGGAAGGTATCGGAATTTTGCCCCTACGCCAAGATCATCCATATCGACATTGATCCGACGTCCATCCGAAAGAACATCCACGTCGACATTCCGATCGTCGGAGATTGCAAAACCGTACTCCGCGAGTTGAATCAGATCCTCCGAGCCGCTGTGAACGGCGACCAGAGGGAATTGCGGAAACCCTGGTGGGACCAGATACATGAATGGCAGCGCGCTCATCCACTGGCCTACCGCCAAGACCCCGATGGTCCCA
>CAZZPI010000015.1:3528-13471 GCA_964655865.1 uncultured Nitrospiraceae bacterium | reverse complement strand
ATGTCATCAAGCGGCTTTACGAACTGACCAAGGATCGCGACCCGATCGTCTCGACTGACGTCGGCCAGCATCAGATGTGGGCGGCCCAGTACTTCAAAATGGGCAAGCCGAACCGGTGGTTGACTTCGGGGGGGTTGGGAACAATGGGGTTCGGATTCCCGGCGGCCATGGGAGCCCAAGCGGCGTTCCCTGATCGACTCGTGCTCTGCATCGCGGGGGACGGCAGCGTGCAGATGAATATGCAAGAGATGGCTACAGCGGTTGTGAATAAGCTGCCGGTTAAGGTCATTGTGCTCAATAATGGTTTCCACGGCATGGTTCGACAATGGCAGGATTTGTTCTATCAGGGCCGCTATGCATCGAGTTACCTGGACACGACGCCGGATTTCGTGAAGTTGGCTGAGGCATTTGGGGCGGCGGGACTGCGCCCCTCCAAGGTAGCCGATATCGACGACGTGCTGAAGGAAGCTATCGCGATCGACAAGCCGGTCATCGTGGACGTCCCGACCTATCCTTATGAGAACTGCTATCCTATGATCCCCGCGGGCGGCTGCAACCACGAAATGATCCTCGAAGATCCGCCTGAGCTCAAGAAGAAGCAGGCGGCGGGCAAAGTGGTGCCCGAGGACAAAGACACGGTGCTCACCGCCTAATCGAAGGGGCTGCTCAGCGGTGGAACACATCATTGCGGTCACGGTTGAGAATAAATTCGGCGTATTGTCTCGCGTCGCTGGACTGTTCAGCGGTCGGGGTTTTAACATCGAAAGTCTGTCGGTAGCGCCGACGTTGGATCCGTCGATGTCACAGATGACGATTGTGACCAGCGGGGATGATCGGATTATCGAACAGATCGTCAAGCAGCTGAATAAGCTCATCGATATCATCAAGGTGGTGGATCTGAACGAAAGCGAGTTTGTTTCACGAGAGACCGCCTTGATCAAGGTTCACACAAAACCGGAAGATCGCGCCGAAGCACTCCGTATCGCCGACATCTTCCGCGCCAATGTCATCGACTCGACGCCGACGACTTATACGATTGAAGTCACGGGGGATCCGAAAAAGATCGAAGCGATCATTAACCTGCTTCAACCGCTCGGGATCAAAGAACTGGTGCGTACAGGCCGGGTCGCTGTGGCTAGGGAACCGATCCGCCCTGCAGCCGTTCAGCCGAAGCGCGCTGTCAGGGAATAAGCACACCGCACAGTCGGTCGGGCCTTGCGGGAGCCAACCCCCTCACGATATCGTCAAGGAGTACACGCATGAAGATCTATTACGACAAGGATGCGGATCTCCAGCAGATCCGAAAAAAGACAGTTGCGGTGATCGGTTATGGCAGCCAAGGCCACGCGCACTCGTTGAACCTTATGGAAAGCGGTGTAACGGTCCTTGTGGGCTTACGCGAGGGTGCGTCCTGGCGTAAGGCGGAGCAAGCCGGGCTCAAGGTAATGCCGGTGGCCGATGCAGTGAAAGGCTCCAATGTGATCATGATCCTCGCGCCCGATGAGGCCCAGCCGGCCATCTACCGCCAAGAAATCGGGCCGCATCTCAAGGCGGGGAGCTACCTAGCGTTTGGTCATGGGTTCAATATTCATTTCGGTCAAATCGTTCCGCCGGCGAATGTGAACGTATTCATGGTCGCCCCTAAAGGTCCAGGGCACCTGGTCCGTTCCGAGTACGCCAAAGGAAGCGGCGTGCCGGCGCTCTTGGCGGTTCATCAGGACCCGGCCGGCGACACCAAGCAGGTCGGCTTATCTTATGCCAGCGCGATCGGCGCCGGGCGGGCGGGCGTGATTGAAACGACCTTCCGTGAGGAGACCGAGACCGATCTCTTCGGCGAGCAAGTCGTTTTGTGCGGGGGACTCACGGCCCTGATTCAAGCCGGGTTCGAGACCCTGGTGAATGCCGGCTATTCCCCTGAAATGGCGTACTTTGAATGTCTCCACGAAGTGAAGCTGATCGTGGACCTCATTTACCAAGGCGGGATCGCGAACATGAGGTATTCGATCAGCACGACCGCGAAGTACGGTGATGTCACGCGAGGGCCGCGGATCATCACCGATGAAACCAAGAGAGAAATGGTTCGCATTTTGACGGAAATACAAGGCGGCCAATTTGCGAAAGAATGGGTGCTCGAGAACAAGGCCAACCGCCCCGTCTACAATGCGTTGCTTGCCAAGGGTGAGGCCCATCCGATTGAAGAAGTAGGGGCCAGGTTGCGTGCCATGATGCCGTGGCTGAAGAAAGATCAGTTGGTGGATAAGAGCAAGAACTGAGACGGCCAGGACGAGCTCTTCGGAAAAAGCAGGAATGACAACGTGGCTGACCGTGCCGCCGGCATCCCGATCGTGAGAGAAGGGCTCCCGTTCCTCCTGGGCGCGGGGACCCTTACGCTGCTCGCAGCGTCGGCGGGGTGGGTCGTTGTCGCCGGACTCGGCTGCGCCCTCACGCTGTTCTGTGCTTGGTTCTTCCGCAACCCCAGACGGACTATTCCTGGGACACGTGGTGCGGTCGTCGCTCCTGGCGACGGCCGCGTGATCGCCATCGAAGAAGAATTCGAGCCTCGGTACTTAAAGGATAAGGCGATCCGCCTGAGCATTTTTCTGGATGTGTTCGATGTGCACGTTAACCGCATCCCCTGTGAAGGCACGGTCGAAGGGGTGCTCTATCAGCCCGGCCGTTTCTTAATCGCGGACAGGCCCGAGGCGACGTTGCGCAATGAACAAAACGCGCTGATGCTGAAGACGCCGTCCGGAGACAAGATCCTATGCGTCCAAGTGGCCGGCCTGATCGCGCGCCGGATTGTCTGCTGGGCTTCCGCCGGGGAGACCGTGCAAAGGGGAGAACGATTCGGCTTGATTCGGTTCGGATCTCGCATGGACACCTTCCTTCCTCTTGGGACGATGTTGCGGGTGGCCGTGGGAGATCGGGTGAAGGGCGGCGAAACCGTGGTGGGGGTCTTACCATGAAGGGGCCTACGTTCCGTGGGGCGTTCGCAAAAGAGGGCAGGAAACGGCGCGGAATTTATCTTATCCCGAACCTGTTCACAACAGGGAATCTGTTCTGCGGCGTATTTTCCATCCTCTCCGTTTTCAACGCTAATTACATGGCGGCGGCAATCGCCATTCTTGTCGCCATGGTGTTTGACGTGCTCGATGGCAAGTCCGCCCGTCTGACCAATAGCACAAGCCAGTTCGGTCTCGAGTATGACTCGCTGTCGGATGTCGTCTCATTCGGGGTCGCCCCTGGGCTGTTGATCTACTCCTGGGCCTTGAGTAGCCAGGGGATGTTTGGAGCGGCCGTGATGTTCGCCTATGTCGCGCTCGGTGCAGTCCGCCTCGCGCGATTCAACGCGACAGTGGCCACCGCGGATGCGAAGTATTTCACGGGCCTGGCGATCCCGGCAGCCGCCGGAGTCGTGGCTTCACTGGTCATCTTCGACCACTACATCATTCGCATGGGCCAGGAGATCAAACCGCTGCTGACCCTGATCATCACCCTCTGCCTGTCTTTCCTCATGGTGAGCACGATCAAATACCGCAGCTTCAAGGACATGAAGTTTCGGGGAGGACGGCATTTCAACTATTTGGTCTGGGGGATCTTGGGATTGATGCTAGTGGCAGCGTGGCCCCAGGTTATGCTATTTGTCATGTTTACCGGGTATGCATTGTCGGGTCCGCTGGAACGCCTCGTGGTCTTGGGGGCGAAAATGCTCGGCAGACGTCCGGCACCCCGTCCAGACGCGGCTGCGCTGGAGAGGAAAGAGTAACGGCGACGACGAGGAGTAGTAGGCAAGTCGACCGGAATCGAGAGAGCTGGTGGACGGTGCAAACCAGCCCGGTGCTGCTGAACTCGCCTCCGAGCCGAGCCCATGAAAAGTCCGCTAGTGGGCTCCGACTCACCCCCGTGAGCGGGTGAAATGAAGGGCGATGAGCAGCTCACGCGAGCTGTCATGGCCGAATCAGGGTGGTACCACGGAGCGCGGAAAGCCTTCGTCCCTGAAGCGGGATGGAGGCTTTTGTTTTTTGAGGCCGTTTGGTCGCCGTCCGAGCGGGATTCTCCTTCGCTCGGTCGCTTCTGTGTGGCGGCGCATGCGCCGCAAGGAGTTGGGTTCTTGCCGCTCGGCCCGAAGGACCCTTTGAGCAGCTTGACGAGGAGAGGGGTGCCAACATGACACGGATGATTCGTATTTTCGACACGACGTTGAGAGACGGAGAGCAGTCGCCAGGGGCGAGCATGAACGTGGAGGAAAAGGTCATGATTGCGAAGCAACTGGCGCGCCTCGGCGTGGACATTATCGAGGCCGGCTTCGCATATAGCTCGCCGGGCGACTTCGAGGCCGTTCATCGTATCGCGCAAGAAGTCGAAGGACCGATCATCTGCAGCCTCGCGCGGGCGAAGCCGGAAGATATCACGAGAGCCTGGGAGGCGCTGAAAGGGGCCCCGAAGGTCAGGATCCACACGTTCTTGTCGACTTCGGACATCCATCTCAAATACCAGTTTCGTATGACGCGGGACGAGGCGAGGGAGCGCGCGGTCCAGATGGTGCGGCTCGCGAGGAGCTACACCGACGACGTGGAGTTTTCGCCGATGGATGCCAGCCGCTCGGATCCGTCCTACCTGTATGAAGTGATCGAGGCGGTCATCGAGGCCGGAGCAGGCACGGTGAATATCCCCGACACGGTCGGTTACGCGATTCCTCAGGAGTTTGGCCGACTCATCCGCGGGATCACGGAACGGGTGCCCAACTCCGCCAAGGCCGTGATCTCCGTCCACTGCCATAACGACCTTGGGCTGGCCGTGGCCAACAGCCTGGCCGCCGTCCTGGAGGGGGCCGGCCAGGTGGAATGCACGATTAATGGGATCGGAGAGCGCGCGGGTAATACATCCTTGGAAGAAATCGTGATGGGATTACGGACCCGGAAAGATTTTTACCAGGCCGATACAAAAATTCGGACGGAGGAAATCTCCAAAACAAGTCGCCTCGTCAGCAAAGTGACGGGCATGGTCGTCCAACCCAACAAAGCGATCGTGGGGGCCAATGCGTTCGCCCACACGTCCGGGATTCATCAAGATGGGTTGCTGAAAGAGAAGACGACCTACGAGATCATGAAACCGGAGGCCATCGGGCTTACCCAGAGCAAGATGGTGATGGGAAAACTCTCAGGGCGTCACGCGTTCCGTCAGCGGTTGGAGGAGCTGGGCTATAAGCTGACCGACGAGGAGATCAACCATGCCTTTGAGCGATTCAAGCGGCTCGCAGATCAGAAGAAAGAAATTTATGAAGAGGACTTGGAAGTGATCATCTCCGACGAGATCGCTAAGATGGCGGAATGGGTCGTGTTGAAGTCGTTCCACGTCGAAAGCGGCACGGACGAAGTGCCTACGGCCACGGTCGAGCTGGAAATCGACGGCAAGTTCGTCAAGCACACGGGGACCGGGGACGGCCCGGTCGACGCGGTATTTCGTACGATCGCCGTAATGGTGCAGACCAAAAGTCGCTTGACGATGTATGCCGTCAATGCCATCACCGGCGGCACCGATGCGCAAGGCGAGGTGGCTGTCCGTCTCGAAGAAGACGGCCGCACGGTCTCCGGACACGGAGCCGACACCGATATTATTACGGCCTCGGCGCGTGCCTACCTGAATGCGCTGAACAAGCTGGCCTACTTCGCCCAGAAGCAGGCGGAAGGACAACAGAAAGTCGGCTTGATTTAGCCTTATACCCACGGTAGAGTGATAGTTTTTCCCGCTGCGGTGTCTGCGCATATGCTCAAGACCAGTTTGAACGAGCAGCAGGAATTTCTGGCCGGAGACCATACGGTGCTCAGGGAGTTGCTTCATCCGGCCAGGGCAGATCTGCGGCTGGGGTACAGCCTGGCCCATGGGCGGTTGGGGTCCGGCCAGCGGTCGAAATGGCATCGTCTGAAGTCGTCGGAGGTCTATTATTTCCTATCCGGGGAGGGCGTGTTCTCCGTGGACACCAAGTCGGTACCGGTCGAGGCTGGCACAGTCGTCTACGTGCCGCCTCAGGGAAAGCAGAGCCTGATGAACACCGGACGAGTGGACCTCGAATTTCTCTGTCTCGTGGACCCGGCCTGGCGTCTCGAAGATGAAGAGGTGATCGAGTAGCCCGCGGGCATACTCTGGAAGGAGCGAAGGTTGAAAGCGAAGATTGCTGTTCTGAACGGTGACGGGGTCGGGCGCGAAGTCGTTCCAGAAGCCGTGAAAGTGCTGAAGGCGGTCGCCGAGCTGTACCACCATACCTTCGAGTTTGCAGCGGGAGACGTGGGTGGCCAGGCGATCGACAAGGTCGGCGTACCGTTGCCGCAAGAAACGCTGGCCCTCGCCAAGCAAAGTGATGGGGTATTGCTCGGGGCAGTGGGCGGACCAAAGTGGGAGGGGCTGGAGTACAGCTTGCGTCCTGAGCGAGCCCTCCTGGGTTTGCGGGAACAACTCGGATTATATGCGAACCTTCGACCGGCGAAACTCTACTCTGTATTGGCGAACGCTTCGACCCTCAAGAGTGAGGTCATCGAGGGCATTGATCTGCTCGTTGTGCGGGAATTGACGGGAGGCATCTACTTCGGCAAGCCGAAAGGCATCGAGATGCTTCCGAACGGAATCGAGCGGGGAATCAATACGGAAGTCTATACGACCGATGAAATTCGCCGGATCGCCAAGGTGGCCTTCGAAGCCGCACGGAAGCGCCGACGGAAGGTGACCTCGGTGGACAAAGCCAACGTGCTGGAATCCTCTGAGCTCTGGCGCCGTGTGGTGACCGATGTGCATAAAGAGTACGCGGACGTTGAGTTAAGCCATATCTACGTGGACAACTGCGCGATGCAACTCGTTCGCAACCCTCGTCAGTTCGACGTGCTGTTGTGCAACAACATGTTCGGGGACATCCTCAGCGACGAAGCGGCCATGCTGACCGGCTCGATCGGTATGCTGCCTTCCGCCAGCATCGGGGCGCAGGTGGGTTTGTTCGAGCCGATTCACGGAAGTGCGCCGGATATCGCCGGCAGAAACATCGCGAACCCCATCGCGACGATCGCATCGGCCGGTATGCTGCTGTCATACGCTCTTGGCATGGACAAGGAAGCGGAGGCGGTGGAGCGGGCCATCGTAAAAACGCTCGATCTGGACTATCGGACCAAGGACATCCATAGTGAAGGCAAGCGCCTGGTAGGGACGGTCGAGATGGGTGATGCCATCGTGCGGAATCTCACGTGACGAGGTCAACGGTCCGATGGCGGTGTCGGTTCATGTGACGACCATTTCGACGGTCGCGGGGTCCGGAGAACCGGCCCATGCCGGTGACGGCGGTCCGGCGACATCCGCCTCCTTGAACGAGCCCAAGTGGGTTGCCGTCGATCGTCGGGGGAATCTGTTCGTCGCGGACTCGGAGAATCATGCGATACGCAAGGTTGATCGGGTGACCGGAATCATCTCTACCGTGGCCGGGACGATTGGCGGGAGCGCTTCCAATCAGGCTCCTGCTCCCTCGACCAGCACGGGGAGTATGCTGGTCGACGATCCGCTGGCGGAAGAGAAACCCAACAGTGCGCACGCCTACACTCAAGCTGCCGACATCAGCGGGACAGTCCGCTATGTGATCAAGGGATCGCTGCGGGCCGCGCGTTTCGCGGGAGACGGAGGACCGGCAACGAACGCGCTGCTCAACTTCCCGAGCGCCGTGGTGGTGGACAGACGCGGTCATCTCTATATTGCGGATACGATGAATCATCGTGTCCGCCGGGTGGACGCGGACACTGGCGTGATCACGACCATCGCCGGGGCAGGGCACCCTCGTTTCTCCGGAGACGGCGGACCGGCGGTCGCCGCGGCGCTCTGCGAACCGGTCGCGCTCGCGTTGGACGGAATGGATTCCTTTCTTTACATCGCCGATCAACGGAATAATCGGATTCGCAGGGTGGACTTGCACAGCGGAGTGATCGTCACGGTAGCGGGAACCGGCGAGTCGGGATATACGGGTGACGGCATGCCGGCGACGAAAGCGGGGCTTTCCGGCCCCAGCGGCCTGGCGCTCGATTCGGACGGACTCTATGTGTCGGATACCTTCAGCGGCCGAATCCGCAGGATCGACTTGGCCAGTGGCCTGATCAGCACGGTCGCCGGGGACGGCGGCGAGTATCGGTACGAGGGTGTCGCGGATGAAGGTTCAACCAGCCTCTCTCGTCCTTATGGGATTGCCATTGATCGTGCGGGGTGCCTGTTGATCACCGATTCGGATAATCATCTCATTCGGCTCTGGGACAAAAACAAAGCGGGCATCACGCGTCTCGCGGGAAACGGTCGGGCCCAGTTTGCCGGGGACGGTGGCGATCCGCTTGCGAGCAGCCTCAATTATCCGTTCGGCGTCGCGGCCGAAGACGCCGGGACGATTTTCATAGCAGATACGTTCAACCATCGTATCCGCAAGATCGCAGTGGCGGCGTAGGGGCGGGAGATGCTCAAGAGCAAGTCCGCATACACGGTGGCCGTAATCGGAGCCACAGGGGCAGTAGGAAAGGAAAGCCTCGAGATCCTCGAAGAACGCAAGTTTCCGCTCGCGTCGCTTCGGCTCTTCGCTTCGAGCCGGTCGGCCGGAGAAGTTCTGTCCTGCCAGGGCAAGGAGTGGAAAGTCGAGGAACTCACGCCATCGTCGTCGTTCGCCGGCGTGGATATCGCGTTTATTTCTGCGACGGATGCCGTCAGCCGGGAATATGGTCCGAGGCTCGGTGCCGAGAGGATCCTCGTCATCGATGACAGCGCGGTATTCCGGATGGACCCTGACGTCCCGCTGGTCGTCCCCGAGGTCAACGGACATGCGCTCCGCTCGATCCCCCGCGGCATCGTGGCGATTCCAAACTGCACCACGACGCCGTTGGTCATGGCGTTGAAACCGCTTCATGATGTGGCTACGGTGAAACGAGTCGTGGTGACGACATTCCAATCCGTGTCGGGGACGGGAGCCGCGGCGATGGACGAGCTGATCGAGCAGACGAAAGCCCTCATGTCGTTCCGAGAGGTCAACGCCGAGGTCTATCCCTATCAGATCGCCTTCAATCTCCTGCCCCAAATCGGGTCCTTCAGCGAAGCCGGGGATTGCTCGGAGGAGGTCAAGATCGTCCGCGAAACGAGAAAAGTCCTTGAAGCGCCGGCCATGCGCGTCACGGCGACGACCGTGCGGGTACCGGTCCTGCGGTGCCACTCTGAAGCGATCAACGTCGAACTGGAGCGTCCGCTGAAGCCGAACGAGGCGCGCGCGGCGTTGGCGGCCCTGCCGGGCGTGATCGTCTACGATGATCCTGGCAAGAAACTGTACCCGATGCCGTTGGATGTCGCGGGCACGGATGAAGTGTATGTGGGACGGATACGGGAGGATGAGTCGGTTACGAACGGGCTGAACCTGTGGGCGGTGTCCGACAATCTTCGAAAAGGCGCCGCGTTGAACGCCGTCCAGATCGCGGAGTATCTTGTGCGATAAACGATGACGGACTTGGTTGGACTTGGTAAAGTCTTTCTCGTGCTCGGGCTCGGCCTCGCGCTCGTGGGGGCCCTTCTGATAGCCGCGGACAAGCTCCCAGGAGTCGGGAACTTTTTCGGATGGTTCGGAAAACTGCCGGGCGACATCGCGATTCGCCGAGAGAACTTCAGTTTCTATTTCCCGATCGCAACGAGCGTCGTCATCAGCATCGTCCTGACGCTGCTGCTGTGTGTCTTCGGATGGATGTTTCGCCGCTGAAGCTGACCCGCCTGTCCCTGCTCTTGTGTGTGATCCTCAGCATGTTCACCCCCATCGGCACCGTGCTCGCCCAGGCTCCGCTCGTACGTGTGCTCCTGGCGCAGGATCAGCAGCGCGTTGATGTGGCCTCCCAGACGGACAGTCTTCTCATCAACGTCAATGGACAAGAGCAAGCGGTCCGTTCTCCGTTGGCGA
>CAZZPI010000015.1:0-3518 GCA_964655865.1 uncultured Nitrospiraceae bacterium | reverse complement strand
GGGTTTCTGCTCAACGGGATCAAGGTGCCAGGGGAGCAGGCGCTGATTCGCGCGTCCGAGCCTTCTCTGTCTGTCACGACAGAGACCAAAGGCGCAAACGGATTGTCTCGAAGCAATGGGAACGGGGGCGCGTCTTCCGGGGGATCGAAGGCCACGCTTGAGGTCAGTGGGCTTGTCCAGCTGGTTCGACGCGGGACCGGCGTGCTTGTCGTGAACCACGTGGACCTGGAAGAATATGTGAAAGGCGTCGTGCCGCACGAGATCAACGCGGCATGGCACCCCGAGGTGCTCAAAGCCCAGGCCGTTGCCGCGCGCACCTATGCGCTCTACCACAAGCTACTCAGTGTCGGCCGGGACTTCGACGTCGTTGCGACGGTGCAGGACCAAGTCTACCGAGGCCGGCAGGGAATTGATCGCGCGGTCGAGGAGGCGGTGGAAGCAACGCGAGGGTTGGTCGTCACCTACCAGGAGGCCCCCATCTATGCGGCGTTCTCCTCGACCGCGGCGGGGCCGACCGAGGACGCCATTACAGTCTGGGCCAAGGACCTGCCGTATTTGAAGGGAGTCGAATGCCCCTTTGATCTCAACTCTCCCTTCTATCAGTGGAAGGCCTCCTTCAAGCTTGAGGGGCTTGAGCGGACGCTGCGCCAGCAAGGGCATGATCTCGGGACGATCATCACCATATCCCCTGTGGTGCTCAGCCGGGCGGGGCGTGTCGCGAAACTGCGGGTGTTGCACTCGAAAGGGGAGCTCATTCTGCGAGGAGAGGACCTACGCAAGGCGGTGGGCTATTCGGTCATCCCCAGCACGCAGTTCACGATTGAATCCATCGGGGCCGACGCGGTGCTGAGCGGCTACGGAGCGGGTCACGCGGTGGGGCTCTGCCAGTGGGGGGCCAAAGAGCTCGCCGAACTGGGCTATTCGTTCTCGACGATCCTCCAGTACTATTATCCAGGCACGGATCTGACCACTGTCTCGCTGACCAAACCCCCCTCGTTCCCGTCTCCCGTGTCCTGATGCACTTATCGGAATTCGACTTCCCGTTCGACGCCTCCCTTATTGCCGCTCAACCGATCGTCCCGCGTGATCACGCCAGACTACTGGTCCTCGATCGAACCGACGGGAGCATGCGGCATCTGCGTGTGGCGGATCTGCCCACCGTGCTTCGCCGAGGAGATCTTCTGGTGGTCAACGACACCAAGGTCATCCCTGCCCGGGTCATCGGTAGGAAGCAGCCGGGCGGAGGCAGGGCGGAGTTGCTCTTCGTGACGGAAGTCCAGACGGATGTATGGGAAATCCTCGTCAAAGGTTCCTGTCGGGTGGGGCAGGTGATCAAACTCGACCGGAACGCGTATGTCGAGGTCATTGAACGCGGATCGCCGTGCAAGGTCCGCGTCCATAGTAGTGTTTCGGTTCGTAATCTCCTCCATGAGATCGGCACAATGCCCTTGCCGCCCTATATACAACGCGAACCGATGACCGCGGATCAGGAGTGGTACCAGACCATGTTCGCGAGCGAGGAAGGGGCGGTGGCAGCTCCAACGGCAAGTCTACATTTTACCCCCGGCTTGGTGGCGGATCTTACCGCGCAGGGGATCGGTTTGGCGCGAATCACACTTCATGTCGGCCTGGCGACATTCCGTCCGGTTGCCGTCCAGCGGATCGAGGACCACGAGATGGGGGCAGAAGTCTGCGTCGTGTCTGAGGAGACCGTCGCTCGCGTCCAGGCAGCTCAACGGGCCGGAGGACGGGTCGTGGCGGTCGGCACCACAACGGTGCGTGCGCTGGAGTCTGCGGCGTATGAAGGTGCGATTCGGTCGTTTCAGGGGGCGACCGATCTCTTCATTAGGCCCGGATATCGGTTCAGGGTTGTCGACGCGCTCATGACGAACTTTCACCTTCCCCGGACGACCCTGCTCATGTTGGTCGCGGCGCTGGCCGGCCTGGAACAACTCAAGGCGGCCTATCAGGCGACCATCAAGGAGCGATACCGGTTCTACAGCTACGGCGATGCGATGTTGATTCTTTAGCGCGATAGCGAGCGGCGAATGATACGTAGCGAGCAGAGCGAACCCTTCGCGGTCGTGCCTCCCGCCATCCGCTAGATGCTGCCCGCCGTTCGCTTTATCTTCAGAGCAGTTCTCGATGAATCTTGATGGGAATTCTGGTCTTCAAGGCCTCGGCATAGGCTGCGAGGGCGCGCTGTTGCTTCTGGAATAGGACGTCCTGATAGATTCGTTCCTGGGCCTGAGAAGAAGAAGGTTGCGCGAGCGTGGCTTGGCGGGCGACCAGCGCCTGCGCCTCGGCGACTTCGGTGGGAGTCAGCGCCACGGAGTCTCGGATGATCGTGCGCGCTTTGTTGGTCAGAAGATCCTGCGCTTCCACCGCTTCGAATGCGGCGGGAGTCAATCTGTTCGCGGCGAGCAGGCGTCGGTAGAGGTCCGGATCGAATTGACCGTTACGCTGGAACTCGGACCTTCCGGTGATGTCGGCTCTAAGGTCTTCCGCTGAGACGGTGAGTCCCAAGTCTTTCGCGGCCAAAAGCCACAAGCGGTTTTCGATGAGCTGCTCCAGGACGAATTGTTTGATCAGCTCGTCCTTGACTTCACCTTGCAGGCGATCTTTGTACAGTCGGTACGTGTTCTCATACGCGCGGCGGAATTCGTCCCGCGAGACCTTCAGGTCGCCGACAGAGGCGACAGTGGTGCCTGATGTTTCGCCAAAACCCCACCAGCCCATTCCAACGATAAAGGTAATGGCGACGAACCCCATGACTCCTGCGAGAAGCCAAGGGTACTTTTCATTCGCGTACCTGACGATTTTGATCATCGCGACATTCCCGGGATACCGGCCGAATTTTACGTGTTGCGTCGGGCAAAGGCAAGCACGCGACCGCGCTCGCTACGACATGGGTTCCATCGCGGAATGCGTCCAAGGCAGGAATGCCAGACCACGAAGATTTGTCTCTATTTGTGCTCTCGGTCCCCTATTTGTTATACTGCAACCCTGATTACAAGGAGCTTCGTTGGTCGAGGAAGCAGGGTGGGGCGTTGCAATCGGCGCGGGTGTCTACCCGAAAGCACATGTCCTCAACCGCTTCGTGGCAAGGTTGATTGACCTGCTCATTGTCGCGGTCGCCGACCGAGTCGCGTCCCCCGTGGGTTTTCTTGCCGGCCTCTCCTATATTCTTCTTGCCGATGGATTCGCCGGTGGACGGAGCGTGGGAAAACGGTTGATCGGTCTGCAAACGGTCATCCCGCGGACGCGGGAAGTGGCAGGGTTCAAAGAGTCCATCGTACGCAACTTGTCGTTTGCGGTCGCCTTTGTGGCGTTCGGAATTCCGTACGTCGGCTGGCTCGTCTCGCTCGCCATCGTCGCTTGTGAAGGACTGCTGATCATCGGGAATGTGCGCGGTTGCCGCCTGGGTGACGAAATGGCCCACACACAAGTCCTCGATGAAGGACAGCTCGATGTCGCTAGTTAGACGCATACCAGCACCAAACGCAAAAGGACAGCTG
>CAZZPI010000014.1:0-14830 GCA_964655865.1 uncultured Nitrospiraceae bacterium | reverse complement strand
GGCCTCTGTCCTCTGCGCAGACTCAATCGACGGAGTCCTTCCATGATCTTGGAGGGATCCAAGCACTTGGGGCATCGCCCTTGGCACTGAAAACAGGAGACGCACAGCCACATGGAATTGGATCCAAGGACGGTGTGCTCCTGACCGAGTTGCACGAACCGGATCACCTGCGACACCGGAATTTCCATCTCATCCGAAACCGGACAGGAGCCGGAGCAGTTTCCACATTGATAGCAGCGGGAGAGATCTTCGCCGGTTTCCCGCTCGACCTGATTCAAAAACGGATTCTTTGAGTACGAGGGAGCTTCGATCGAGATTTTCATGCTTCCCTAAGCAGACAACCGATAGCGGGCAGCGACTCGCTCCACCCCGCGCTCCCCCATCACTTGTTGCGAAGCACCCATTGCATTCATGAAGAGCAATGGGTCCCCGGGGGGTGGATCACGTGGATGAGGGGTCTTTGGACTGATGGCCGAGAGCTGACTGCTGCCGGCTAGCTCCTTGGATACTTGGTTAAGAAATTCAGCAAATCGCGCACGGAGACCAACCCGACAAGTTTGTCGTCCTTTTCAACGCCCAGGTGCCGGACTCCTTTCTTTGCCATCAGGTCATTCGCGTCCAGCAACGTGGCATCTGCTCCGATTTTGAGAATGGGAGTCGTCATGACTCGCCCGACCGGCGTCTGCTCAGGATTCATTCCCTCCGCCATCACGCGCCGGGCCAGGTCCGTTTCCGTGACGATTCCCATCACCTCGCCTTTCGTCACCAAGAGACATCCGATTTTATGATCCCGCATAAGTTGGGAAGCCCGGCGGATGGTTTCGTTCCGGTCGATCGTGACGAGTTTTTCAACGGGGGTCATGAGAAGCTTGACAGGAACCATCGTTTGAGACCGTGAGAGGCGCCGCCTCCATCAGGCGATGGATAGAAGAAGCCGGATTCGCAAAGAGGGCGCATTATCATCAAAATAAGCGCCGCTGACCATGACCGCAGTCACCATCGAACATGATGGCGGTCATCTCCAGGGGCAATAGGGGCTGATTTCAGACCTTGGAGGCGCTAAGAGAGACGAGCGGCCAGTTTGCCGAGCCGATCAGGCTTTAACAGGAGGATGTCCCGACCGTTTGTCGAGATGAGTCGCTCCCGCTTGAACCGAGCGAGGAGGCGGATCGTAGTTTCGGGAGCCATACAGGCGAGTTCGGAAAGTTCTTCACGAGTCAAACGAATATCCAACGCGATTCCAGCGGGTTCTCGGTGCCCAAACCGTCGGCCTAATTCCAACAGCACGGCAGCCAGCCGATCGGCGGTCTTGCAGAACGGAAGGCTGTTCGGGACCTCGTTCGAGGGTAACCCTTCGCGGCTCATCCGTTGGAGAAGATCAACGGCGAGCGAAGGACACCTTTCGAGCAGGTCGAGGTATCCCCGACGATCAATCAGACAGACCCGTGACGGTTCCAGCGTTTCACAGGTTACGTTGTGCAGCATCCCCTCGCAGAAGCCGGTGCGCTCGATCAACTCGCCTGAACCGACAATGCTCATGATCCGTCGATGTCCCGTGGAAGAGGATGACGTGAGCTTCACCTTCCCGGAGCGGAGGACATAGAGACCGAGACATGGATGGCCTTCATAGAAGACGATCTGCCGAGGCCGGTAGACAAAGCGATGAATAATCCGTTGGAAAGCGGAGGAATCGATGCCCGCCGCTCGACACACCATGCCGTTCGACCGAACAGCACAGGCGTCGCAAGCATAATCGCTTTTCAGAGATCCGCCCATTGGTAAACCACAGAGAACTGCTGTACCAAGCGACGGTTGGGCCAGGATATGGTATGAAAGCCCGGCTCCTCAGGTCAAGCGAGGAGTGAGGCTCGGCCGGGCCGAGGCTGTATTGGGGGCAACCTTCTTGTCGTTATCTGCCATGGAGGCGAGCCGAGTGGAAACCCTGCCCGTTGGTGGCGGTCTTTGCCGGCTCGGCTGTGGCCTCATTCCGCCCGTAGAGGGTGGGGTGGAAGGGGTGGGTACCTTGGAAGGGATGGGGTCAATGACCCCCGGTTACACATGAGCTCAAGAAAGCCGACGCCCCAGACGCCGGAGCGTCACCGAGAGATCGTCCGCCGCCAACATCACCTCGATCAGCGACACTCCTTGGCGCTTGCATGCGTCGGACAGAGCTGTTTGGAATTGAGCGGCTGTCCGCACACGCGTGCCCTCGGCCCCTAAGGCTCTGGCTATCGCCACGTAATCCCAGGGATGGATATCCCATACGGTTCGTGTCCCGCCTAACGCTTCCAGGCTACGATACCCTCCGTTGTTGAGCACGATGACCACCGCATTCACCCCGTAGCGCACCAAGGTCCCGATCTCCATGCCGGTCATCTGGAAGCCACCGTCGCCCACCAGAGCAATCGGCCGCCGGTCCGGTGCAGCTAGCCCGGCGCCTAAGGCCGCCGGCACGCCGAATCCCATGCTGGTGTAGTAACCAGGATTCAGAATCGTCTCGGCATGCAACGCGACCGCCCCGAATAAGCAATCGCCGGTGTCCGTCGTGAAGATGTAGCGGGTATCGTCCAGGCGACTTAATTCCGAGAAGACCGCCGCAACCATGGAGTGGCTGTCCATCTCCGGCGGCTCCGGCCTATAGTCGTTCCGAAACTCCCGCGGCTTGATCTCGGAGCTCTCCAGTAACGCCGCCAGAATCTCGGTGAGGCCGATGCGTTGATATCGATGCCGGCTGATCACCACCTCATTGGCCAGCGCTTGGATCAGGGTGCCGCGAGCGATCAGGCTCGTGAAACGTCCGGTTTCCGTGTCGGTCAGCCAGACTCCCAACAGCAGCAGGCAGTCCGACTCTTCGACCATCCGCCGTGCGTATGGATGGCTGGCTGCGCCCATATAGGTCCCGATGAAGTTGGGATGATGTTCGGGAAACACCGCCTTCCCCATGAACGACGTGGCGACCGGAAGGTTGTAGCGCTCGGCCAGCCGGATCACGTTGTCCCGAAGACCGAGTCGCATGATGTCGATACCGGCCAGAATCACCGGGCTTTGGCTCCGATTGAGGCGGGTCGCAATTTCTTGCATCGCTTCCGCCGACGCGGCTGGATCACGCTGCGGGGGTACCCGTTGCATTCCCGGAGCAACGGGTCCATGGGGCGTCCAGGCCTCGGCCTCGTCGATCTCGGCCCGTGCCATGTCACGAGGAATTTCCAGATACCCCGGTCGCTTTTCGCGCTGCACCGCCTCGATCACCCGCTCGATCTCACGCGCCGCCGTTCTGGGATCCTCCAGCGCCGCGCTCGCGGCGGTCATCTCCTCATACACGCGTAGCTGGGTGTCGAAGGTTTTGACCTTGTGATGGATCAACAGGTCGGGGTCCCGGCCCGCCTTGTCGGGCGCGCCGCTGATGACGACCACAGGCGATTTCTCCGCATAGGCCTGCGCGATCGGATTGACCATGTTGAGCACGCCGGCGCCATACGTGCCGATCGCCACCCCGATCCCTTTTAGACGCGCATAGGCATCGGCGGCGAATCCGGCGGAAGGTTCGTGAGTGGTCAAGATCGAACGGATGGGACTGTCGCCCAGGGCTTCGTAGAGTGGCAGCACATGATCGCCTGGGATGCCGAAGGCATGGGCGGCACCCAGGTCAAAAAGTCGTTGAAAAAGATACGGGGCCAGGCGCATAAGGCCGCCTTCCTAATATCAGGCCAGCGGTCATCGTCGAACTCAATGGAGGGCAGCCGTTCTCGATTGCCTACGGGCGCTGATCCGATCCACCAGCTCCTGGATTTTCTGCTCGGTCAATAATCCTCCTTTCACGTATTCCTGGACTACGCCGCTCTCATCGATGAACACGCTGACAGGGAGCCCGAACACCCCATACTGGTTGGCAACTCTGTTACTGCGATCCAGCAGCACCGGGAACGTCTGTCCATGGGTCTGAATATGCTCTCGAACCTTTCCCTCGTCTTCCAGCTCATTGACCGCGAGCACCACAAACCCGTTCTCGCGCAGCTTGTCATAGCAGGCCTGCATGGCCGGCATCTCGGTCGTGCAGGGCTTGCACCACGTGGCCCAAAAATTGAGCAGCACGATCTTTCCCCGGTACTCGCTCAGGCTGTGCGAGCGCCCTTGGAGATCGGTCAAGCTGAAATCCGGCGCGCTCATGCCTACCACCGGCGGCCGTTCTCCCATGGCCCAGCCGAGTCCACTCCACAGCGCCAACAGCGCAAAGGCGACGGCCACGACTCTCCCCGCCACTTTCCGTCCGATGATCTGCATCTCGCTCTCCTTACGTTTGCGCTCTATCTTTCATCCCTTCAGAGTTGCGCGTCCGGCATCATGTCTCCTCTCCCTCAAGCATGCGGGAGAGGAGTGGGGTGAGGGGGCGCTCCTCTCCTTTATGATCGCTGCAGACTCACGACGACCTTAAATAAAGAACTCCTGAATCGGCCCTTTCGTCGGTTCTTCATCGATCGGCCCGCTGCCTGCGACGGTCGTGATGATGCCCGTCGTCGCCTCTATCTTCCGAACACGGTGATTCCCGGCATCGGCAATATAGAGGTTGTCTTCCGCGTCGAAGGCCAGACCTGCGGGCGCATTCAGGCTCGCTTCGAGGGCCGGACCGCCATCGCCCGAGAACCCGCGTTTACCGTTTCCCGCGATCGTCGTGATCACACCGGTCTTCATATCCACACGCCTGATGCGGAGATTATTGTGGTCGGCAATGAACAAGTTCCCTTTGCTGTCGAAGGCGATGGCGGCGGGCGCCTCGAGCTTGGCATCGCGCGCCGGCCCACCGTCGCCGCTGAAGCCCATCTCTTCTTCTCCCGCCACGATTGTGATCCAGCCGCTCTTCGTTTTGGGGTCGACTTTCGTCAAATCAGCCTTCTTGATGCGACTCAATGTGGCATCCGCCCAATAAACCTGACCGTCTGGACCGACCCTCACCCCGACGGGGTGAAAGAGATACTTGGGCGCCGCGCCCTTGTCGACTAATCTCGGATCCGCCCCCGCCACCGTTTTGATGCGTCCTTCCCGATCCACGGCTCGAATGCAGCCATGTTGCGTATCGGCGATGAACAACGTACCGCTCGCATCCAGGGCAACACCACGCGGAGCGGAGAGCCCGGCGGCCGTCGCGGGACCGCCGTCGCCGTAGAATTGATTGTTTCCCGTTCCCGCGACCGTGGACACCATGCCGGTTTGCGCCTCTACCTTTCGGACTCGATGATTGCCGGCATCGGCGATGTACAGATTCCCTGCCTCATCGAGCGCGATCCCGTGCGGGAAATAGAATTTGGCGACACCCGCTGGGCCGCCGTCGCCGCCGAACCCCCGCTCACCCAGACCGGCCACCGTGGAAATGACACCTGTCTGACGGTCGACACGGCGAACCCGATCATTGCTCGAATCGGCAATGTAAAGATTGCCGGCGTGGTCGATGACCACGCCTCTGGGGTTGCTCAGCCGCGCTTCAATCGCCGGCCCGCCATCCCCCGCAAACGAGCCGCTGCCCGGCCCGACCGCGGAGACCGGTATCAGCCACGCGAGAAGACTTGCGCCAGCCAGCAGAAAGGCAAAGAGCACCCTTATGGCCGTCGACCGACTTCTTTCATAGAGGAACATATCCGGGCTCCTTTCCCGAGTAGGTCAGGGGCGAGGCGCGGGCGGCGAGAGGTCTTCGGTGAATTGGACCATGCTCCTTGCCTCTTGCCCCACGGGGGCATGACTATGAGCACATCGGAACCCGAGCCATTTGTATCGAGCTTCCGGCACATACCAATGCCGGTGGGCGACGCGGCTCGGCCCGATGCCATCTACCCACGACCCGCCCCGCAAGACTTTTTCCTTGCCGGACTCCGGACCGGACGGATTGGCTTCAGGGCTCTTTTCGTAATACTTCGCGTCGAACCAGTCTGCGGTCCATTCCCACACGTTGCCGGCCATGTCGAAGAGCCCATAATCGTTCGGCGGAAAGCTTCCCACTGGGAGCGTACCCTGCCCCTCGTAATTGGCACGCTTTCGATCCGGCCTATCTCCCCAGGGGAAGGCGAATCCCTCTCGCCCGCCGCGCGCCGCCTTTTCCCATTCCGCCTCGGTCGGCAGCCGCTTTCCCTTCCATTCGCAGAATGCTTTCGCCTCGAACCATGAAACACCGACAACCGGATGTTCCGGAAATTTGTCGCCACTATGAAACCGGTCGCCCTTGTTCCAATACGCAGGCACCGAAGCGGCGGTCGACCGCAAGTACTCGGCGTATTCCGCGTTGGTCACCTCGTACCGGTCGATGAAAAAGGCATCCAGCAACACACGGTGGCGCGGGTGCTCCTCGTCGAAATCTCCACCCATCACGAAGGGGCCGGCCGGGATCGACAGCATGGCTCCGGTCGCTCCCTCCGGCGACTCGGCTGACACGGAGTAAGCTCCTGGGACCATCATGAGCAGCCCCATTATGAGAAGGACCGGCCTGAACCAAACGGACCCCTTCATCGAAGCCTCGTCTCTATTTCGACTCGACGGGCGCCGTCGCGGGAGGACTCCTACGGAGCACCGCGATCACCTTCCGTTCGCCGCCTTGGACTTGCACCTTCACCTCGACCTTTTCGCCGGCGGCGACGCGCTGCAACTCCTTCTTTCGCTCCGGATCGCTGATAATGAACTGGCTCCACCCAGTAGGCGTCTGGAGTTCCAGCAGCCCCGCTTCCTTGTCGACTTTCGTCACGGCGCCCGACACCGTCTCAGTTCCTTGCGCGATGCCGACACTCACAGACGGCGGCGCCGACGGTGTTGGGCTGGGGGCAGCCGTCGAGGCAGGAGCCGGCGCGGGAGCCGGGGCAGGCGCCTCGCGCTGGGATGTTGCTGGGGCGGGGGCCGCTACTTGAGGCTGAGGAGGAGCGGCGGCCTCCTTCTGCCTCTCCGGTACTTGCGCGCACCCGGCGAGCAGGCATATCAACACGACAATGGTTGATCGGGTCATGCGAGCCTCCTTTTGAAGATAGCGAATAGCGAGCAGCGAGGGCCCAGAGCTACTCGCTATTGGCTGTTGGCTATTTCCGCGGCATGAATTCCAAGGCGCTGATGGTCGGCTCGTAGAGAACCTGGATCGTGTTGTCGTCGGGATCAGACAGGTAGAATGAGTAGCTGCCGTCGCGATGACGCTTCGGTTGCTTCACGATCTTGACGCCGCTGCGGACCATCCATTCGAACATCCGATCCACCTCGTGAGGGGTGTCCACCACAAAACCAAAATGGTCCATGAGCCGTTCATTCCCATCAACTGACTTGCCGACCTGGTCCAGCGGCATCTGATGCAAGGCCAGATTGTCAGAGCCGGAACTCAGATAGACATGGCCGTGATCCGGCTGCCAGACTACCCGCATGCCGAAGAGATTCTCATAGAACGCCCGAGACTGTCGGACGTCGGTCACCCGCAGCGCAAGGTGTCGCAACCCTCGAATCACAGGCGCGCTCATGCGCAAATCCCCAAGGCCTGAAGCCGTTCCATCACGCTCAGCCCTCGGCTGTCGATGCCCGCCTCGGCCGCCGCGACTTTGTACAACAGCCTGGGGCTGTTCCCGATGTTCCGAAACACCCAATCACGCAGCCGCACCAACACGGGGTTTCCTGTCTCCCAGAGCCAGGCGTACTCGTTCGCGAGACGCTGTAGCCGCTCGATCACCGGTCGCCTCGTTTCTTCATACGGGGCCAAGCCCCGCGCGGAAAAATCCCCTTTTGCGAAGCATCCATGCAACACCTCCGCCAGGATCTTGCTGTCTTCCATCGCTTGAAAACTTCCCTGGGCGACGTGTGGATGGCACGCATGCGCCGCATCCCCGATCAGCGCCGCTCCATCCGCCGTCCAGGAAGAGATCCGCACCTGGATCGGCGCAAGCCGCGACTGGCGTGCCCGGGCCCCGGAAGCGTTCAACGAGTCGTTCAGCCCGGGCTCGATGGAGGCAATGCGCCGCGTCACTTCGGCAAGTCCTTCCCCGTTCAACGTATCGAGACGCGCCGTTGGAACCATGAACAGCAGGCACTGTGTGGTGGAAGAAGTGGGAAAGAGGCCGAGAATTTCTCCCTTTCCTAGGTAATAACGAACATGGTGCATCCGGTCCTCTGAGCTCTCAGGAGTCGACTTGACGAGGACGCTCAAAAAGCCGTTCGCATAGCGCTTCAGCCGACAGGCGATGCCCAGCGCGTTCCGCAAACGGGACTTGCTCCCGTCCGATCCGACGGTGACGGCTGCATAGAACTCCTGTTCCTGTTCGTGTTCAATCGCTTTCACCCCGATCACTCGCGTGCCCCGACGGAGGACGTCGCGGAATTCAACGTCCCAGTGGATGTTGACTGCAGGATACCGCCCAAGCCCGTCCAAGAGCACCCGCCGAGTCTGATGGGGAAGGGTGACCAGGGCGTAAGGATGGGGATGATGCAAGTGGCGATAGTCCACCTGACATAAACGGTTCCCGCCGATCCGGCGGAAGTGAAACAGGTTCACCCGCGCCGCTCGCCGGGCCGTCACCTGGCTGAGAAGACCCAATTCCTCATAGGCAAGAAGTCCAGCCGGTTGGATGATCTCCGGCCTATACACCCGCGCCGGCTCGCGCTGCTGGATGATCCGCACCCGGTAGCCTTTGGCCGCCAGTCGCATCGCAAGGCTCAGACCTCCGATGCCGGCGCCGACGATGAGGACATCGCTGGAATAACTCACGAGGCCGCTCTCTTTGTTTTCGACGCAGACTCAGCCGCAACCGTTGCGTTCGTGACCGCGAGAGGAAGGAACCGGCAGTCTTTCGGGTAACAGCTCAACCGCTCTTCCTCGCACCCAAAGAGGGGACAGGACACAGTCTCTATTACCGCCTGCGCGACATCTTCCGGACGGACACCTGAGAGGTGACTGTTGTGGTAGATCGTGAGACGGTCCCGGCCCGGATCGTACAGCAGGGCCAGCGCGTCTTCGTCACCCTGCTCGCCGAGGAGCAGCAAGGTCCGCAGGAGCATGAGTTGATCGTCGGCTTTCCCGCCGTTCTCCGCGACGAAGATCACCACCCGAGGACGCAACCGCTTCAGCACCGGCAGGGCCGCGGCCAGATCGGCAACGACCGTAGTTGGAAACCCGATCCGAAGTCCGGCCAGAAGGTACCGGAACCGTCCGCCGAGCTGCTCGTTCTGCGAGATGACGAGAATGTGGCGTCTCATTTCTAAGCTCACAGCGAGCAGCTCTGAGCTATTCGCTATTAGCTGTTGGCTATTCGCTCAATGGTGCTGATGCGCGCTCGCGGTTGACTCCTGGTTCTCTGGCGAAGACGGCGCCTGCGCCGATTCCGGTTTTTCCAGCTCTTCAATTCGCATGCGCGCGTCTTCCACCAGCATGGCATGTTCTGCCCCGGCCAGCTCGACGAACCGTCGATAATTCTCGACCGCCTTATCCTTCACATGGATCCCGTCGTAGAGGATCGCCCGGTTGAAATAGGCGCGAGGATACGCGGGATCAAGATTGATGGCCTTCTGCCACATCTCCAGCGCCTCCTGGAACTTCTGGAGCCCGTAGAGGCAGTTGCCGAGACTGTTGTAACCCACTGGCGAGGTCGGTGAGCGTTTGACCACTTCTTGATAGAAGTTCAACGCCTCTTCTAATCGATTTTGATCGAAATGCAGATTGCCGAGACCTTGGTACGCCTCCACCAACTCAGGATCGTACTGAAGCGCCATCCGGTACAGCGACATGGCTTTCTCGGGTCTGCCTGCTTCGTGATTGATCCGGCCGAGCGCGAGATAGGCGGCGGCAAAATCGGGCTTCACGCGGATGGCCGTGACAAAGGCCTCCGTCGCGGCGCGCAGCCGGCCTTCCTTCAACGCTTCTTGTCCGCGCGCCAGCAAGGCGGCGGCCTCTTCTCCGGTAGATACCGACGCCGGAGCCTTGGCATGCTCTGTGCCGGCGAAAACCGGCAAGGCCGCCAGCAGGCCCGCGGCGAGAACGATAGGATTGATCCATTTTTTCATTTGCCCATTGCGCCATTGATTCAATGGGACGATCGCCAATGAGCCGATGAGAACATTACGGCTACCCATTCTGTGTCTCCACCCGTCGGGCCCGGTTGTTGTTCGGCTCGACGAACACGAGCCGCCCCTTCGGATCGACCGCGACGCTCGTCGGGAACCCCAGGTTGGCCTTGATCGCCGGCCCTTGATCCCCGGAAAACCCGCGTTGCCCGGTTCCCGCGACCGTGGTGATGATGCCGGTTTTTCCGTCGACTTTCCGGATCCGGTCATTGCCTGCGTCGGCGATGTAGACATTCCCATCCGCATCCATGGCGACTCCGGCAGGCTGATTGAGACAGGCCTCTTTCGCCGGTCCCCCGTCTCCGCAGAACTGGTTGACGCCCTTCCCTGCCACGATGGTTACCTTGCGGGTTGCGACTTCGACCCTCTTGACCCGGTTCAGGAATGCGTCGGCGACATACAGACTCCCCTTCCCGTCATAGGTGAGTCCCACCGGGGCGACAAACAGGCCCCGGATTGTCGGCGTGCCGGACGAATCCGTTTTGGCTCCGGGCGTACCCTCGCCCACCACGCTCGAGATGATGCCGGTCTTCTTGTCCACGCGCCGGATGCCGCCGTTCTCCGAGTCTGCGATATAGATGTTGCCTTCCTCATCGAGCGTCACCGACGTCGGGTAGGACAGGAGCGCGCTGAGCGCCGGACCGTTGTCGCCGCCAAGCCCCCGGATGCCTTGGCCGGCGACGGTCGTGATGATGCCGGTCTTGGCATCCACCCGGCGAATCCGATGATTCCGCGCGTCGGCAATAAACAGATTCCCGTCGCGATCGGTGGCAAGCCCCATCGGAAAGGCCAAGCTGGCCTTGGTCGCCAGGTCCCCGTCGCCGCTATAGTCCCGGTTCCCGTTTCCAGCCACGGTCGTGATGGTTCCCGTCTTGGCATCCAGCTTCCGGACCCGGTTGTTCGTGGAGTCGGAGATAAAGACGTTGCCCGCCGCATCGACCGCGATGCTCCGCGGATTGCTCAAACTGGCCGCAATCGCGGCGCCTCCATCGCCTTTGAAATCCTGCGAGCCGTTCCCGACGATGGTCGTAATCACCGTTTTCCCGGCTTTGCTGTCTGCCTTCTCGACGGCGCCGATGGCGCTCGTCCAAGCCATCGACCCAAAAAGGAGACTGACCGCCGTCAGCACCGTAGTTGTTCGTTTCATCATGGCCTCCTTGTTCAATTAGCGAATAGCCAGCAGCTCGCAGCGAATAGCTCCGAGTTGTTCGCTGTCAGCTATTAGCTGTGTGCTTCTTCAATGCATATGCGCAAAGCTCACCTTGAATACGTTCGCTTCCGTCGGAGTCAGCGACGACCGGCCGGCCGGAGTCCGCACCACCACCAATCTCGGCCCCAATGGGGCATGGACCAGGATGGTCACCTTGACCGTGACGATGGTTCCCTCGCTATTGACCACCGGCTGATCCTCGACCACGATCCCGGTCGAAGGCACAAAACGCACCTCCGAGGCTCCGGACAGGTTCCGGCCCTCAAGCGTCAGCGAAAACACCCACCCGGATGGTCCCCACTTCGGCGCAATCGTCGTAATCTCAGGAACGTCCAGCGCCGCTTCACCGGCGGTAGAGGCCAGTGGACTTTCTCCCTGGTTCGTGCCTTCGTTCGCCCCAGCCGCTTGAACACCGCTTCCCAACAGCGCCAGCCAGACCACGCCTGCCCCCCACCAACTCTTCCATCCACCCACCGGAACGCTCATTGTTCCCATGGTTTCTCCCGTCTTCCGTTTCCCGTTTCCCGTTTCCCGTCTTCTGTGCCCGCCTCACTTGTCACTTGTCACTCGTCACCAGTCACTCCTCACTTCTAGTGCCGTTCCAACTATTCATGGCAAAGAACTCGCCCCCTCATCTCAATCCTCTCCCCCTGGCAGGGGGAGAGGGAAGGGTGAGGTGGAGGCAGTGATATTGGCGCATTAAGTTGGAACAGCACTAGTGCGCTCCCTCCTTGCTCGTGACCGCCTCGATCTTGTCGGCGAGTTTTTCGGCCAGCGCCGGCTCAATGCCGGCCAGGATCTCCAGATGCTCGCGGGCTCGCTTCACATCTCCGGCGCCCTGGTACAGATAGGCCACGGCCAGGTTATACCGCGCGCCGGTATGGTTGGGATTCCACGACAACACCTTCTGGAACGCCTCCATCGCGAGGGCGTTGTAATCGGTCAGATCGGGCGTCGGCAGATCGGCCAGGCCGACCATGCTCTTGCGTCCGTAAGCCAATCCCAGGTTGTAGTAACCCTCCGCGTTGCGAGGGTCCAGCGTGGTGATCTCTTGAAACTGTTTGATGGCCTCGTCCAAATCGCCTTTCTTGTCGGCGAGAAATCCCAGCGCAAACCGTGCCTGCAAATGGTTCTGATCGCTTTGCACGGTCTGCCGGTACTGGCCGACCGCCATGTCATCCAGCTTGCGCTTTTGATAAATGAGCCCGAGGCGGAAATGCGCGTCCGTGAGATCAGGTTGCAGTTTGAGCGCCTCGATTAATTCGTGGATGGCGCGCTCGTCGTCCTCCTTCTGTGCCGCGATGATCCCCAACGCCAGACGCGCATCGGCATCCTTGGGACGGAGCAGGGCGGCCTTTTCGAAGGCGGCCATCGCTTCATCCATCCGGTTCCGTTCCGCCAGCAGCAGCCCCAGATTGTACTGCGCCTCGGCGTGATCGGGATCAAGCCACACGACTTTCTCAAACTCTTCGATCGCCTGATCCACTTGACCCCGCTCGCTGGCGAGAACCCCCCGCGTGAAAAAGTCGATTTGGCTTTGATCCCCTCCCTCCGCCGCAAAGGAAACCGGAACACCCAACACCAGCAAGGCGAGTAGAAGCCCTCCTGCCACACCGGACACTGTTGATCTGCCATTTCGGTTCACCGCATCCTCCTTCTTGGCCAGTATATAGGGGGGGAAGGAAGCCCAAGGAGGCCGGTCATCAGACTCCCTTTCCCCCGAGAAGAGGTGGCACATTCGCCCCTTCCCACAACCACAAAGCAATGTTGAATGTGGAATGAGGAATTATGAATTGGCTGCTTCCGAAAATTCCAAACTCCTCATTCCTCATTCCTCATTTCCAATTCCTCATTCGCCTGCGGCGCCCGGCTTCCCTGCCTCGTCCCTCGCCGCCTGAACTCTTCGTGAATACGATGGACCACCTGCAGTTTGGTGACGCCCCAATGGGGGGCCACCACATAATCCTCCGCTACCTCGCCCGTCACACGTTGAATGACGACCCCGGCGGGGATGCGTTCGAGAAAGTCACAGGCCAGTGAGACATACTCCGCCAACGCAAGAACTCGAATCGTCCCTCGCCGGTATGCGCGCTCGAGCGCCGTATCTTTCGCGACGTAGAGGTGATGCAGCTTCAACCCGTCGATCCCGAGGCGCGCCACACGCTCCGCAGTCTGCAGAATCATGTACCGCGACTCTCCAGGAAGTCCGAGAATCACGTGCGCGCATACGCGGAGTCCACGCTGTTTGGCTCGATGGACCGCGTCGATGAATTCCGCATAAGTGTGTCGTCGGTTGAGGCGTCGCAGCGTCGCATCATGGCTGCTCTGCAGTCCCAATTCGAGCCACAAGTGCGTGCGCTGATCGTACTCCACGAGAAGATCCAAGACCGAGTCGGGCACACAATCCGGACGCGTCCCGATCGACATGCCCACGACGGCGGGATTCAGCAAAGCCTGATCATAGACTCTGCGCAGGTAATCCACCGGGCCGAAGGTGTTGGTATAGGCCTGAAAGTAAATGATGAATTTCTCGCCCTCTAAGCGATCCTGATAGAAGCGCATTCCGTCCTCGATCTGCCGACCGAGCGGAACGCGAGGCGTTCGACTATTCGAACTGAAGCTGGCGTTGTTGCAGTAGATGCACCCTCCGTGCCCTTTCGTGCCGTTCCGGTTCGGACAGTTGAAGCCCGCGTCCACCGCGATCTTGAACACGCGGAAGGGGAACTGCTCCCGCAGGTACTGCCCGCCTGAATAGAACGGCGCCCTTGCGACGTTCTCCGTTGTCACCTTCTCTGTATCGGCCTGCGAGCAATTCATTCCTCTATTCCGGGTTCCATCCTGGGCGAATAGCCGGACCTCATGCGTTTCACGCTTCACGTTTTGCGCTCCACGTTTCCTTGCATAAGTTGCCAAGCCAACAACGCGATCAAGGCCCCCACTCCCAAGAGATAAAGCCCGCCAAACGGGATGAAGAACCACCGTTCAGCCAGGGCAAACGCTGCGGCCTTCCCTTTCGCCGGGAGCGCAATCGCCACGGTGAGCCATCCGAACGGGTACAACAATCCGAGCAACATCCAGCTCGTTAAAAAGATCCGAAGCCGTTCGGCCACCGACAGATTGGCGATGACAGTCACCATCGCGAGCGTCACGAGACCCAGCCCGTGCGTATGGGTATGGAAGAGATGGAGTCGCGCCAGCACTTCTTGGGCAATCCCTTCTATGATGGTTTGATCGACATCGCTGAGACCCGTGAGCTGGTGGACCGTCGGATATTCCTTAGCCGCTTCCGCAGCGGTTGCCAGAATCTGCGTCTTGAAGCCTCCCTGCAGCGCGCCGGTCAGCTCCCCCCATCCGAAGAGAAGGAAGCAAGCTAACACGGCTGCCAGCGGCGGGGCCTTCACTGTGAGACCTTCCGTCATGCCCTTGATCCCTTGGCCGCAGCCACGATCGGCTGTAACTGCGTGCCGACAAGCTGCTCCTGAAAGCCTTCCACCAACCCGGCGAGGAACTCGGCCCGCAGGGCTTCGAGGGCTGCCGCATCCCCACGCTTGACCG
>CAZZPI010000013.1:8879-14839 GCA_964655865.1 uncultured Nitrospiraceae bacterium | reverse complement strand
GTTCGTGTTCCATCGCGCCAGTCCCCGGTACGTCGAACCTCAAGTCGTCAAGACCATCGTCGCCGACCTCCCTCCGTTCGTTGTGTCGGTCGGTGTGTTCGTGAACGAGGAGGCGAAGGTCGTCCGTGACGTCATGGACACCTGCGGTCTCGACCTCGCTCAGCTCCACGGTGAGGAATCCGCGGTCTACTGCGAGGCGCTCGGACGTCCTGCCCTCAAAGCGATCCGCCTACGTGACCGAGGATCGCTCCTGGCTCTGGCGGAATATCGCGGTCGCGCCAACGTGCGCGGGTTCGTGGTCGATGCCTTTTCGGATCACGCTTATGGCGGCACCGGCCAAACGGTCGATTGGTCGCTTGCAAAGGAAGCGGCGCAAGCGTGCTGCCTCTTGCTCGCCGGTGGACTTACGCCCGAAAATGTCGGGGAGGCTGTCAGAACCGTCCGGCCTTACGGGGTCGACGTGAGCAGCGGGGTCGAACGCAGTCCTGGGCAGAAAGATCACGAAAAGATCCGCTCGTTCATCCGTGCGGCTAGGCTTGTGTCCTCTTAGCATCCCCGTCTATACTGCGTCACACCAGTTGATAGTTAACAGTATGCAGTCATCAGCAAACAGCCTTTGGTCTCTGTACCAACAACTGCAGATCGTCCTTTGAGATCTTCTACATGACTTCCTTACCCGACAAGCGCGGTCGATTCGGCCGTTATGGCGGTCGATACGTCCCGGAGACCTTGATGCCGGCTCTCCTCGAGCTGGAACAAGCCTATCTGGCGTCCCGACGGGACCCGCGATTCCAGCGAGAGCTGACCTATTACCTGAAAGAATATGTCGGGCGGCCGACTCCGCTCTACTTTGCCGAACGACTGACCAAGAAACTCGGCGGGGCGAAGATCTATCTCAAACGGGAAGACCTCTGCCACACGGGCGCGCATAAGATCAACAATTCGCTGGGACAGGCGTTGCTGGCGAGGCGCATGAAGAAACCTCGCGTGATAGCGGAAACCGGGGCGGGGCAGCACGGAGTAGCCTGCGCTACGGTGGCCGCCATGTTCGGTCTCGAGTGCGAAATCTACATGGGGACGGAGGACATGCAGCGGCAGGCGTTGAACGTCTTTCGCATGCGATTGCTGGGGTCCACGGTCACCCCCGTGGACGCAGGCAGCCGAACGCTCAAAGACGCCATCAGCGAAGCCATGCGCGATTGGACGACGAACGTGCGAACCACTCATTATATCCTGGGCTCGGTGCTTGGGGCGCATCCCTATCCCATGATGATCCGAGACTTTCAATCGGTGATCGGCCGCGAAGCAAGGAAGCAGATTCTCTCCATCGAAGGTCGCCTGCCTGACTACCTCATCGCCTGTGTCGGTGGAGGAAGCAACTCCATCGGGCTGTTTCACGCTTTTCTGGGTGACCGGAAAGTCAAGATGCTGGGCGTCGAAGCGGGAGGCCTAGGAATCGGCAGCGGCAAGCACGCGGCTCGCTTTTCCGGCGGGAGCCCCGGTGTGCTGCATGGCACGATGACCTATCTCCTTCAAGACGAGGATGGACAGATCAACCTCACCCATTCGGTTTCCGCCGGATTGGACTATGCCGCGGTGGGACCAGAGCACGCGTATTACAAAGATCTCGGACGGATCGACTATTGCTACGCGACCGACGAGGAAACACTGGCCGCGTTTGATCTCCTTGCGCGTGAGGAAGGCATCGTGCCCGCCTTGGAGAGCGCCCATGCCATCGCGGAGGTGGTCAGATTGGCACCGAAGCTCCGCAGGAACCAGCTCATTGTCGTGAATATGTCCGGACGCGGGGACAAGGACGTGCAACAGGTGGCAAGGATAAAGGGAGCAACGCTTTAGTTAACATTGGGCAGTTTTCAGTTATCAGTCTCTGAGCTGACAACCGATGACTGACAACTGACAACTTAGAACATGAGCCGTCTCACAACGACCTTCGCACGACTCAAGGAACAAGGAGAGAAAGCCCTCATCACGTACATCATGGCCGGGGATCCATCCCTCCAGGATACGGAGGCGCTGGTCCTTGCCCTTGAACAAGCGGGGGCCGATGTCGTCGAACTGGGCGTTCCATTTTCCGATCCGATCGCCGACGGGCCGGTGATCCAACAGGCGGCAGAACGCGCGTTACGGAGCGGCACCTCGCTGCGCAAGATTCTCGACTGCGTCCGCTCCCTGCGGTCGAAGACACAAATCCCCATCGTGCTGATGGCCTATTACAATACGATCCGCGCCCTAGGAGAAGAAGCGTTCTGCAGGCAGGCAGTTTCTGTGGGAGTGGATGGGCTCATCATCCCCGACATGCCAGTCGAGGAGGCAGGGGCTTTACAGAATCCGGCGGCTGAGTCCGGCTTGGACCTGATCTTCTTAGCGGCTCCGACCAGCACCCCGAACCGACGCGCCGCCATCGCCGGGCATTCGCATGGATTCGTCTATTACGTCTCGTTGACCGGCATCACAGGGACGAAATTACAGAACATGACCGACGTCGAGACCAACGTGGCCAAGATTCGTCGAGTCTCGCCTGTGCCGGTTGCGGTGGGATTCGGCGTGGCGACCCCGGATGACGCGCGGCGCGTGGCCGCGATGGCCGACGGAGTGATTGTCGGCAGCGCCATCGTCCGTCGCATCGGTGAGCGGCACCAAGACCCTCAACTCGCCGCCGACATCGGGCAGTTTGTCCGATCCCTCAAGGCGGCCACTCGTCAGGCAATTGCGCCTGCGTGATTCACGACTGAATCAGGTAGGATACTCGTTCGAGCATTACTTCTTGTCTTTTCTGGGGAGATGTCTGGCCATCTCTTCGGCAAGGTCTCGCGCTACATCTTTCAGCGGCGGCCTGAAGAACATATAGCTGCTGGCGCGTTCATGGCGGGCGCGCCAGATGAGAGCGCCGTTGCTCGTATCGATCAGGCGCAAGCCCAAGCCGATTTTCGCCAAGTTATCGCCTTCCTTTCGGACATATTCCCAGGCATTGACCCTCACGACGAGGAGCGCATCGGCGCCGAGCGCTTTACCGATCTTCTGCGCTGCTTCCTTATCCGGCTGACCGGTCGTCTGTAGCTTTGCGTTCAGAGCCACCAGGGCGTCGAACGCCTCCTTGTTCGTCTGGAAGGTATCGATGACCTGTTCATGGGGGAGCACTTTGTCATAACGACCGTCTTTTGATAAGACCGCGACGAGTATTTCTTGGACCTCCTCCCTCGCACCGTCGTAGATGCCGACATCTGGCGGCAAGATCGCAATCGACTTTGCCTTGAAGCTCTGAGCGGCCGGTCCTTCCCACATGTCTTGCAAGCCGCCGCATCCGGCGAGTGTCAGCATCGCCATGAACAGGAACGGCAAGCAGGAATCATCGGGCCGTAGCAGGGGTTTCATGCTGTGCTCAAGTAAACGATGGTGAGATTCTCAAAAGGTGAACGCCGCGGTCCCGGAAGCCAGTGCTCCACGCTCGCGGAAATCGTATCCTCCGCCCACATCGACCCGCAGCGCGAAGATTCGCAGGCCGATACCGGCCGTCGGAGTGACGACGGAATTCGCGTCTTGCACATTCTTGAAGGCGCCGATTCGGAGCGAGAGAAATTCATTCAAGATCGTCTGCTCGGCACCAAGGCTCAGGACTTGGCTCTTGATACCCGGCGTGAGCGTATGGTTGGCGTTCAGATCGGCATCGAAGGTGATGGTCATGGTTTCCCATGGATTCACGGCCACCCCGCTGCGGACTTGCGGCGTTAGTTTGAATTCGCCGCCGCCCGGCGCGTCGAAGGTCGGCTGATTGATGTCCTTTGCAACGATGCCGACCCGTAACCAGGACGACGGTCGGTACAATGCCCCCACGTCGATGCCGAACGCGGTCGACAGCTTGGCTTTGCCGAAGTCGTTGGCGAGATCCGCTGCCGTGTCTCCGGCGCTGTTCACGTTGATCAGGCTGGAGTATGCAGCGCCCTGAATGATTTTTCCCGTCACGCCGATGGCGAAGGTGCGGTCTGCAAAGGCGTACGCATAGGAGAATGCCGCCTGCCTGGCTTCGAGGGCTCGCAAGCCGAGCTGCCCATTGACCGTATTGCCGACCGTCGTTATGGGCGAGGCCACGAACGCGCCGCCGGTCGCCACGTCGGAAACGTTGAAGCCGAAGGCATGGTCGCCGAAGTAGCCCTTCACGTACAACCCTGCCGTTCCGATCCCCGAAACGTTCGTCCCCGGTTGGTTGAGTCGATTCGCGAGCGCTTGCGCCTGAGCCGGACTGCTGCTCGCGTTGAGATCGTTAATGTCCTTGATCGTGTCCAAGAGTCCCATCCGGTCGATCGCCTGTCCGCTCACCTGCGCGCGTATGTCGAAGGTTTTGCTCATCGCAAGCCCGGCCGGGTTCCAGTACGTCGCGAACGCGTCGGTCGTCACGGCCACGCCTGCCCCGCCCATGCCGACCGCGCGCGCCCCGACGAAAGCGAACTCGACGGCGTAGGAATCAGGACACAGCGTGCACAGGATGGAAGCGAACCACAGGAAGACAACCGCGGGAAACTTGAACGGACGACTAATCCACATGAATACCTCCGGGTGCTTTCGGGGCGGTGGCGCGGCGGCGCAAGGGTACGGGACCCACACAAGCGAAGTCAATGCATATCTGGCGCAAAGCGAAGACAGGCAAGGCTTTCTACAAGCGCGCTCTTTCGCTGCGAGCGACTTAGCAGCAAGAACGGTTCTCGTCGGGATACGGGGTGGTGAGCCTGCCCGTCAAGAGCCTGCCATCTGCCTGAGCTCGGGACGAAGGCTGGGTCGAACGATCGAACCAGGCGCTGACGAAGCGTCAATGGCGCAGCCCTCGCTAAGACAAAGATAGCATACTCGCCACGCGCCCTTACGTGATCTGTCCGTCTTCCATGTGAATGATGCGGTCGGCCTGCGCGGAGAGCTTGTCATTGTGGGTGACGATCACGAAGGTCGTCCCGTGCGTCTTGTTGAGCTCGCGCAAGAGGGCGAAGAGGGCTTCGCCCGTGTGGGTATCAAGGTTGCCCGTCGGTTCATCGGCTAAGACTACGTCCGGCTTTTGCATCAAGGCTCGGGCCACCGCCACCCGTTGTTGCTCGCCGCCGGATAATTCGCCCGGCTTATGGTGCAGGCGATCGCCGAGCCCGACTTCTCCCAGCAGCTTGGTCGCATCCCGCTCGACCTCCGCTTTCGGCCGTTGTTGGATCAGGGCGGGAAGGCAGGCGTTCTCCACAGCCGTGAACTCCGGCAGGAGGTGGTGGAACTGAAAAACAAAGCCGATACGTTTGTTGCGGAATTCCGCCTGCTCGCGTTCCGACATTTGAAATAGATCGCGTCCGTCGAACAGCACCGTTCCGGAGGTCGGCCGATCCAACGTCCCTACGATGTGCAGCAGCGTGCTCTTGCCGGCTCCGGAAGCCCCGACGACCGCGACGAATTCCCCCTTCTTGATCGCGAGGGAGATCCCCTTGAGCACGATCAGCTCGCGCCCCGCCATCGGAAAGGCCTTTACAAGATTGATGACTTTGATCATGAAAACAATTGCAGATTGAACCAGTGAGTCATTGAATCATTGCATGCAAGCATTCGTGAAATGGTGCAATGGATCAATGCTCCAATGTCCTCTATTCGTATCTAAGCGCGGAAGCCGGATCAAGTCTGGCTGCTTGGAGCGAGGGAAAGACTGTCGCCGCGAAGCTGATCAGAATCGCCGAACCGGCAACCAGGATGACATCGAGCGCCTGTACGTGGACCGGAATTTTCGAGATGTAATAGACGGTGGGATCGAAGGTCCAGAACGTCTCGATGAGCCAGAGAAACGCATAGCCCAGGGGGATGCCGATCGCCGTTCCCGCGACGCCGATAACCAACCCGTTCAGCATAAAGATATGCATGATGCTGCGCCGAGTGGCGCCCATCGCCTTCAAGATGGCGATCTCCCGCTGCTTCTCGGTCAC
>CAZZPI010000013.1:8584-8869 GCA_964655865.1 uncultured Nitrospiraceae bacterium | reverse complement strand
CATCGTCAAAGTGCTGACGATGTTGAACGAAGCCACGATGGTGATCAGCACGAGCAGGAGGAACATCATGGTCTTCTCGAGCTTGAGCGCCGAAAAGAGGTTCCGGTTCATCTGCATCCAATCTCTCGCGAGGAAACTGAACCCCAGGCTCCGCTCGATCGACTGGGCGACCTCGCCGGCTCTGAAGACATCCCGCACTTTTACTTCGACGCCGGTCGCGGTCGGTCCCATGTTGAAGAATTTTTGCGACTCCCCCAGCTCAATGTAGGCGAGCGAGGAATCGTA
>CAZZPI010000013.1:0-8574 GCA_964655865.1 uncultured Nitrospiraceae bacterium | reverse complement strand
CGGCTCCGCATGTCTCACGGAGACTCTGCGCGATCCGGCCGGTGTCGTCCACATCCGCAATTCGGATTCCGATGCCATGAATCGTGCCCTTGAGCCCGAGCAGCGATTGCGCCGTGGCGATCGACACATAGGCCAGATTCGCATCGTATTCGTACATACCGGAGCGAAAAATGCCGACCACCGCGAAGGTCCTGATCTTGGGGATCATGCCCATCGCGCTGATGGGACCGACCGGCGATACGACATTGACCGTGTCGCCGATGAACGCGCCGAGCCGAAAGGCGAGCTCCTTTCCCAGGATGATTCCAGGACGGTCGGCGACCTGAGGTTGGTCGGACGGAGCGCCTTCCACGGATGGAACCAGCACTGGTACCGGCCTCCGCAAGTCTTCCAGGGAACCGGCGGTCAGGTTATTGGCCAACTCGGTGACCTTGGCTTCGCGCGACGGGTCGATCCCCCGCAACACGATCCCCTGGACTCCGACTTGAGTGGTCAGCAGCACCTGCCGCAACACAAAGGGGGTGGCGGCCACGACATCCGGGACCTCCTCGAGCCGTGTGACGAGAGCGTCATAATCCGAGACGCCGTCTTTCGTGCGATCGCTCACGATGATGTGGGCCGTCGTGCCAAGGATCTTCGCCTGCACGTCTTCCTTGAACCCCGTCATGATCCCGACAGTTCCAATCAGGGCGGCGACCCCGAGCGTGATCCCTGCGATCGACACGAACGTGTTCAGGGAGATAGTCCGATTCCGCCGCTTGGCGCGCAGATACCGGAGGCCGACCATGATCTCGTAGGGAACCATCAAGAATCTCCTGCAGGATGCTCAAAATGGACGCTCAGCAGCACCCGCAAAGCCGGGTACCCGGTGAAGCGCAGAGCCGAGTCGTACCGGGGACCCGTTGCTCTTCCGAATGCAACGGGTGAAACGTACGTCGCAGGCTTTGACGGGTACCCATTGCCGGGCTTCATGCAATGGGTGTTGAGAACGCAGGCCGGTGTGAGGCGCGTCATGGCGCACCGGGGTTGGGCGGGTGAGAACGTGGCCATTTTCAGCATCCTGTCATTTTTCCGGCCGCAGTTGCGGGAACAGCACGACATCGCGGATGGACGCCTGGTTCGTAAACAGCATCACCAGCCGATCGACCCCGATTCCTTCTCCGGCAGTCGGCGGCATGCCGTACTCCAATGCCCGAAGAAAGTCCTCATCGACCAGATGGGCCTCCTCGTCACCGGCCGCCCGTTGGGCGGCTTGGGCCTCGAACCGTTCCCGCTGATCGAGAGGATCGTTCAGCTCGGAGAAGGCGTTCGCAATCTCGCGGCCCGCGATGTAGAGCTCGAATCGATCGGCTAACGTCGGATCCGTGTCTTTTTTGCGCGCGAGCGGCGACAGTTCGATCGGATAATCCGTAACGAAGGTCGGTTGCACCAAGTTGGGCTCGACGGTCTCTTCGAAGATCTCGTTGACGATGGCCGTGAGCGAGGATGCGGGATCGACCCCGACTCCGAGCCGTTTGGCGACCGCCAGCGCGGCGTCTTTCTTGGCGATCGCGTCCGGGTCCAGGTTGTTCACTTCGAGCACCGCTTGACGATACGACCAGCGACGCCATGGCGGGCTCATGTCGATCTGTCGCCCTTGATACTCCAGCGTCGTTCCTCCGGTGAGAGTCCCGGTAAGGTGGACGAACAGCTCTTCGGTCAAGACGATAAGGTCATGATAATCCGCGTAGGCCACATAGAATTCCAGCATCGTGAATTCGGGGTTGTGGATGGTCGAGGTGCCTTCGTTCCGGAAATTTCGATTGATCTCGAAGACGCGGGGCAAGCCGCCCACGATCAGCCGCTTGAGATACAGCTCCGGGGCGATGCGCAGATACAGGTCGGTTCCCAACGCATTGTGATGGGTCACGAACGGCTTGGCGGTCGCGCCTCCGGGAATCGGATGCATCATCGGCGTTTCCACTTCCAGGAAGCCCCGCATGAGCAGGAACGAGCGGATCTCGGAGATGATGCGACTGCGCATCGCGAAAATGTCGTGGACGGACGGGTTCGCGATGAGGTCCACGTACCGCTGCCGATAGCGGGTCTCTACGTCGGTGAGTCCGTGCCATTTCTCCGGCAGGGGGCGCAGCGCCTTGCTCAGAAAGGTCAATTCGTGAACCTCGACCGTAAACTCGTTCGTCTTAGTCCTGAATAAGACGCCGGTCACGCCGATCCAGTCGCCGAGATCCAGCTCCTCGCACACGCGGTACGCGCGATCGTCCAATAAGTCCTTTTTGAGATAAACCTGAAGACGGTCCGACCCATCCTGGAGCACCGCGAAGGCGGCCTTGCCGAATCGACGCAGCCCCACGACCCGTCCAGCCAGCGTACAGACGATGCGTTCCTGATCGAGCACTTCTTTCGACTTGTGCCCGTGCAAATTGATGAGCCGACCCGCCCGATCTTTCCATTCAAAGCGGGTTCCATAGGGGGCCACGCCCAATTGCTTGAGGGATTCCAGCTTCTTGAGACGCTGCTGGCGTTGTTCGTTCAGTTCATGCATCTTCACCCAGCCCATAGCGAATAGCTAATAGCGAACAGCCGGCGATCGGGTCCTCATGCTTTTTGCTGTTTGCTGCCAGCTATTTGCTGATTGAGATACGCCTCGATGAATCCATCGAGATCGCCGTCCATCACGGCGGACACGTTGCCGACTTCATGGTTGGTTCGATGATCCTTCACCATCTGATAGGGCTGGAACACATACGAGCGGATCTGGCTGCCCCAGGCAATGTCCTTCTTTTCCCCGACGATAGCCTGAAATTCAGCCTCCTTCTTCTGCTGCTCCAGCTCGTAGAGACGGGCTTTCAGAATCTTCATGGCGCCGTTACGATTTTGCAACTGAGACCGCTCGTTTTGGCATTGGACCACGATACCCGTCGGAATGTGGGTGATCCGGATGGCCGTTTCGACCTTGTTCACGTTCTGGCCGCCGGCGCCGCCGGATCGGAACGTGTCGATCTTCAGGTCCTTTTCATCGATCACGACCTCCACGTCCTCTTCCAACTCCGGATAGACGAACACCGAAGCGAAGGAGGTATGGCGGCGCTTATTGGCATCGAAGGGAGAGATCCGCACGAGTCGGTGCACGCCCGCCTCGGCCTTCAGGTATCCGTAGGCGTACGGACCAGTGATGGATAGCGTCGCGCTCTTGATGCCGGCTTCGTCCCCCGGCTGCAGGTCGAGCGTCTCGACTTTGAACCCCTTCCCCTCGGCCCACCGCACGTACATCCGTAAGAGCATCTGGGCCCAGTCCTGGGATTCGGTGCCGCCCGCCCCAGGGTGGATGGCCAGAATGGCATTGCTCGCATCTCGCTCTCCCGACAGCAGGAGCTCGAGCCTCAGTTGGTGCACGAGCAGCTCGAACTGCGTGAGATCCTCAGTCAGCTCTCTCTCCAGATCGGCATCGCCCGATTCTTCGGCCAGCTCGGCCATGGCGATGAGGTCGTTCTGGCGCCGCTCGATGCGGCCCCAGCGATCGACCTCCCGCTCCAAGGCGGCCTTTCGTCGGCTCACCTTCGCCGCGAGCTGAGCGTTCGCCCAAAAATCCGGCTGCACAGTCTGTTCTTCGATTTGTTTAAGTTCGGTGGCCAGACGAGCCAGGTCAAAGATGCCTCCGCAGTTCCGCGGTCTGCTCGCTTACCGTTCGAATTCGCCCACGGAGCTCTTCAAGCATCGTCTCGTCCTTTCCCGATCAGGTTGGAAGTGAAGCCGGTGTGCCTCGGGTGGGTCCCGTCGATTGTGTCATATAGCCTGTCAGGCACAGAAGCGCTGTGATTATAGCACAGGCGTAGCTGAAGACATCGCCGTATCGACTATAAAAAGTCGGCTGCCGCCGGGCTGGAATCGTCCCCGACAGCACCTGTTCGGTGAAGATGGGCGAGGCGCTCAGAATCCGCCCGCTCGGGTCGACGAATCCCGAGATGCCGGTGTTGGCCGACCGCGCGAAGGCCACCCGATTCTCCACCGCGCGAAAGACCACCATGCTGAAATGTTGTAGCGGCGCCGACGAGCGTCCGAACCAGGCGTCGTTGGTGATCGTCGCCATGAAATCCACACCCTTGGCGGCGAACTGTCGGACCAAATCGGGGAAGATGATCTCATAGCAAATCACGAGGCCGAATCTCGTGGAGCGCCGCAAGGCAGGATCGCCGCCGATGCCCGAGGCCGCCTCAGCGCCCTTCGGCGTGAACGAGAGCACCGTCGGGCCGGGCCCCGCCTCGAAATCGCCGATGCCCTCGACCAGCTTGTCCAAGAAGAACAGTAGCGACGACTTGAGCGGGATATACTCACCGAACGGAACGAGATGTTGTTTGTCGTACCGACCCAGCACTTGTCCATCCGGAGAAAGGAGATAGGCGCTGTTCAACAGGTAGGGCCGCTGATCCTCATGGTAGCGGAGCGCGGGGCTGCCGAAGAGGATCGGGATGTCGACCGCGCGGGCCAACGCCGTCAGCTCTGCCCGATATTCCAACTCGCGTTCGAAGATGAACGGCGTCGCCGCCTCGGGCCAGACAACAAGTTCGATCCCTTCCCCGGCGACTTGCAAGGTGAGCTGGGCAAAACGATCGAGCGTCTCCCGACGAAACGCAATGTCCCATTTATGGGCTTGGTCGACATTCGGTTGAACGACGCCGAGGTGAATGTGGCGGGGCGCGTTTGGAACCGGCAGATCCGCGGCTTGTTTCGCATCGTAGAGCAAGGTCACGCCCACGCAAGCCAGCGCGGCCGTCGTTTCGCGCCAGGGAAATCTTGGGCGTCGCAGGGTGTGTCCATATGAAAGGAGCCACTCCAACAGGCTTGTCGCGGCGACGTTAAGGAGGATCACTAAGAACGACACCCCGTACACACCGGTGTGATCGGCGATTTGAATCAGCGGAAGCGCTCGGTATTGCGAGTAGCCTAGAAGCATCCAAGGCAGGCCTGTCAGGAAGTAGGTTCGGATGAGCTCAAGCGTGACCCACAGGAAGGGCGCGCAGAACAAACCGAACGACGGCAGCGCCTTCCGGAGCCACGTTACACCCAGTCCGTACAGCGCAACGTACAACCCGAGGTAACACGTGAGCAACAGCATGACGGCATAGCTGATCGCGATCGGTACCTTGCCATAGAGGGTCATCGCAGTGACCACCCACGCCATAATGCACGTGAAGGCGATCGTGCCGCTCAACCAGCCCAGCCAAAAAGCCTGCCGATAGGTGGCGGCGTTCCAGGCAAGATGAAGCGGGACAAGGGCGACCCAGGCCAGGAACCCCAAATCGAAATCCGGAAACGCCAGGGGGTACAGGACACCGCTTAGGCAGCTCAACGCAATCGGACGAAGGCGAGACAGGGTCATCACCGCTAACTTATAGGAACGAAAAACAGGTTGCAATCGAAAGGCGCGGCTTTGTATGGTGCGGGCCGGTATTCTTGTTCATCATGAGGTCGGACGAACAATGTGGCTTCGTGTCATCGTCATAGCCGTGGGAATAGGGCTGTACAACGGACAATCCGTGGTGGCGGAGGAGTTCCCGCTGAAGGAATCGGGCACCAAATTTGTTCGCGGGGTGGCGAACATCTCCACCGGCTGGTTGGAGCTTCCGAAACAGATCCACCGCATCGGCACCCAGGAGGGATGGGTAACAGGAACCTGGCGAGGCCCCTTCGAAGGGCTCGGCATGTTGATCGCTCGCACGGTTGCCGGAGCTTATGAAGTGCTGACGTTTCTTATTCCGGTCCCGCCCCGGTTTCAGCCGCTTCTGCAACCCGATTTCGTCTGGCAGCCCGACGTCCTCTCCTCCGAGGAAACCACTCGCCCGTCCCAATAAGGCTTTCTCTCAAGACGGAAGCGGATCCGAGCATTCGTCGCTTGCGCGGCTTTTTTGGTGGGTGATAAGATTCGCCGGGATTCGGAGAAACACCGGTATGCCGAACATCACCTTGCTGTACTCACCGACATGCGGGGCCTGCCCATCCGCAAAGAGTCTGTGGAAAGAGTTGCGCGTGAAGTACAGCTTCTCCTATCGGGAAGTGGACATCACCACCCCTGCCGGCCAGGAACTCGCCGATCGCCATGCCGTTCGTGCTGTGCCGGCGACGATCATCGACGGTCGTTTGACGTTCGTCGGAGTGCCGAGTCGTCAGAGCGCGGAGAAAGCGCTCCAATTGAAGATGCGTCCACGGGAGACGTAAGATGATGGGTCGACAGCCATCAGTTTTCAGTTCTCGGTTCTGGTAGCTGAACACTGAAACCTGACAACTGATAACTCTGAAGAGACCAACCCATGCCCCCTGACGATGAACTTGAAATCGAGCTGCCGCCATTCCCGCCTATGCCCTCCGGTCCGCCGCCGGACTGTCCGATCTGCGGTGATCCGATGACCTTTATCGACGGCGACTGGGCCTGCGTGGATTGCAATGGGGAGCTGCTCGGTCCAGAGACTGGGTAGCGTATCCGGCGATAGGCGAGGGCTACAGGGAGCAAACAACGCGCTCGTTTCTTGGCTTCTTCCCTATAGCCTACAGCCCATACCCTATCGCCTGCACAGGCCATGCTTCGCATCGTCTCCGGGCCTTTTCAACCGGTTCTCGATCATGCTCTCCTCGAGGAACTGCGTTCTTGCAAATCCGCCGATCCCTTCGCTCCGCTTGCCGTCATCGTTCCCTCCGCAGCACTGACCGAACGACTCAAGAAAATCTTCGCTACTGAGGGGAACTGTTCGCTCCTCAACGTCCACTTTCTGACATTTCATCAGTTGGCCCTCCGGCTTCGCGATGACGTGGCGACAGCGGCGGACCTAGTGTCGACCACCCGGCTCAAGCTCGTCGACGACTTTTATTTCGAACAGCTCGTCCGTCAGGTCGTCCGGCGAAAGCTGCCCGGATTGGAACCCATCTCACGCTTGCCTCCTTCGCCGGGAGTATGGAAAAGCCTCTGGGCGACAGTGCGCGATCTCAAAGATGCGGCGATCGATCCCGCGGTGGCACTGAACGCCCTCGCCGAGGGGCTCTTCGAAGAAGAAGACCGTCCCTGGCTCGAGGCCTTGTTCACGTTGGAGGCCGCCGTATTGGAAGCGAGCCGGTCACTCGCCGTCGGCTCTCCCGACGATCTCGCGTCATCACTCGGCCAGGACTTCGCCCGCTCGCCCTTTCTGAGCCGCCTGCAGCGGGTGTTCTACTACGGCTTCTACGATTTGTCGCAGGTCCAATTGTCTTTCTTCGAAGCGGTCGTCCGAGCGGTCCCTACGACGCTCTATTTTCCGCTGGAGCCCTCCGCCCCCTATGAATTCGCGCGGCGCTTCTTCGAGGGGCATCTCTTGCCCCTGGCTGAAACCCATGAAGATCGGGCGGGGAGGGCCCCCTCACGCCGACCACCGATCGAGCTGTCGGTCTTCAATGTCATCGGCACAGAAGAAGAGATGGCGACCGTGTGTCGGGAGATCCTCACCCTCGTGGAAGTGAACGGCTATGGCTTCGACGAGATCGGCCTCGTAGCTCGGTCACTCGAACCCTACCAAGCCAGGCTCAAGCCGGTATTCGACCGACATCTGGTGCCGTTTAGTTCGAGGGCCGGTCGGCCCCTCGCGCGCGAACCGCTCGTCAAAGCCCTGTTGCGACTTGCTTCACTCGCGTCGAACGACTTTGACCGGTCCGCGGTGCTGGACGTGCTCGCCGCTCCGTTCTACCGATTTCAGGAGTCGGACTGTTCGTCGGTCAAGCCGCGCCCCGACATCTGGCACACGGCCTGCTCGATGCTGGGCATCACAAAGGGGGAATCGGAATGGGAGCGTCTGTCGGCCCCGAGCACGTCGGCCGTGCTTGACGAGATGGGGGTGAGCATCGACGAGGAAGACCGGCGTAGGGGCTGGACCATCGACCCGGTTCAGTTGGCTCTCCTCTCAAGACTGGTCTCTCAGTTGATTCGCGACTGCTTGGCATTGCCACGATGTGGATCGGTCGGTCGCTTGACCGGGGCCTTCCAAGCGCTGGTGCTACGTCATTTCATCGTTCCTGGTTGGTCAGAGGTTGAGATGTCCGATCAGGCCGAGCCGCCGCAAGCTTTGGCGGTGGGGAGGATGGTACGGGCTGCGCTCGATCGGCTGGTTCAGCTCGATCCTCTGAGTCTTGAATTGACATGGGACGAATGGACGGAGTTGTTCCGCATGGCCTTGGAAGAGACTGTCATCCCATTAGAAGAAGACGACCACCGCGGGGTCCAGGTCTTGGATGCCATGACGGCCCGCGGTCTGACCTTTCGGGCGCTGTTCATCATCGGGCTGAACGAGAAAATCTTTCCTCGCTACGTGCGCGAAGATCCGTTTCTGCGCGACCGCCACCGCCTCGTGCTCGACTCGACGCTGGGTTACAAAATCGACGAGAAGCTGGCCGGTCATGAGGAAGAAGTACGCGCATTTACCGTGCAGTCCTCGGAAGAGCTCGTGCGTGCCTACGGATTGCTCGTATTTGAGCCCGAAGTTCGCTCGTTGCCGCCTGCCGGTGTGCCGCGTGCAGGGCTGGGCCGCCGGCATCGGCCTCCAGCTCGCGCTCGCG
>CAZZPI010000012.1:0-14916 GCA_964655865.1 uncultured Nitrospiraceae bacterium | reverse complement strand
CCCTACGGCCACGCCCTGGGGAAGAAGGTCGGAGGAAGGACGAAGGGCTTCAGCGAAAGGACTGCCCGGTGGAGATCCCGCCCGATAGGATGGCGAGCAGGCAAGCAGCAGACATATCACGAACCCGAACAAAGGCAGCGCCAACTTCATGCGGGACAGTCAGATACAGGAATGGAGCAGGTAGGTCAAGTTATAACTAGGGCGAGGGGGACGCTTGAAATTTCGGGCAGTGGTTCGTCATACTGGCAGGCAATTGGGTGATTTGGTGAGGCGTCGATGAGTGAACAATCCTGCATGATCCAAGGCTGCCAGGCTAAAGTCTACGCCCCCGCCGGCACCCAGTCGGTGTGCAAGGAACATTTCTCGAACTTTCTCACGTGGCGCCGCCGCAAGGGCCCGCAGATGTTCCTCAAGTACGCCGGCATGACCATGGAGGAACGCGACACTGTCGCGGCCGAGTGGGCCAAGATTGTCCGGATCGAAGAAGTCAGCTCGCCAAGTAAGGTCTAATTCCCAGAACTGTCCCCTTTCGGCATATCGGCCCGCGCAGAAATTCGGCGGGACCTCATTCGAAGTCTGCCGTGTCCATCGGGAGGTGATAGATTCGCCTGACCGTGACGGCTTGCCTCTTATACTCCTCGGCCTCGGAAGATTGGCCAGCCTCACGATGAAGCCGACCGAGGAGCGCCAGCGTTTCTGCTTCGCGGGTCCGGTCCTTCAACGTCTGATAGATCGCCAGAGCGCGTTTCGCAAGGGGGACCCCTTCTGCGGGACGACCCTCGGTCAACGTTAAGCTTGCCAGCTTCCCTCGGGCCTCGGCCTCGCTCCTTAGGCTGCGTTCGGCCTCGGCAAGAGACAACGCTTCCTCATACAGCCTTCGGGCCTGCGCTGTGTCGTGAGCCCTGCTCTCCCCATCGGCGAGGGCAAGAAAGGCGGCCAATTGCTGGCTTCCATCGTGTCGGAGCCGCGCATCCTCCAGAGCGGCTTGCAGCAACGACCGTCCTTCTCCGGTCCGACCTTGCAAGATCCGCAATGACCCGAAGAGGAGACGGAATTCGTTCAGAGTCTTCACATCGCGGGATTTACGCGCGAGCGTTTCTGCTTTGAGATACGCGTCAGCGGCCTCGTCGAGTTTGTTCAATGCCGCCGCCGCCTGCCCCCGCGCCAGCGCTGTGCGAGCGTGAGCCGCGTGATCCGCCGAGCGGCCCGACAACGCCTCTGCCTTCTTGAGAGCCGTATAGGCCTCTTCCCACTTGGCCTGGCGCAGGAGCATCAGTCCCAATTTCTGCTGGGCGGTCGCTTCGCCGCGACGCTGCTTCCCGGCCTGGAACGCCACGACCGCCCGTTCATAATACGAACGGGCTTCTTGATAGTGGTTCTGCGCATCATGAATCTCGGCGATTCCCAGCAACTCTTGGCCGCTCAAGGCACGGGAGGGCTCCGGTCCTTGGCCAAGCGCGTTGGGGGGAGACCAGGCAATGTCTGTCCAGGTCAGGCATGCCGCCAGCACGATCCAGAGAAAGTCCACGGATCGCCTCTTTGATGCTCAGGCGAAGGAAGGATCGAAGGGAACGTCAGTATCGTACCAGAGAGCGGAGCGGCTAGGCCAAGGGGCGTTCGGTGAGGCTTAGGCAAGGCACCAAGGATCGAGAACAACCAGATTTGTGCGATTCAAAGTTGCCAGGCCAGAGTCTATGCTCCCGCCGGCACCAAGTCGGTGTGCAAAGAACGCCAAGCTCAGCCGCGCCTACAAGGCGCCGGGCTGACCTTTTTGAAGTGCAGCGAAGGATGTGCAGGATTTTCTTTCAGGAGTGCGAAGTTGTGTCGAGCCACTCTCTGGAGGGCTTCTGGAAGACTGGCAAAACAAGCCCAGAATCGGGCTGTTGTCCGATGCCTCACAGGTCCTGAAGAGTCCCCTTGGCTTTCGCGTCGAGCGCCTCGCGCACCAGGAAATCCAACTTCCCAGCGTCAGAATCGGCTTCAATCTTCCTATCCCACCTCTCCCAGTCCGTTTCTGCCAGCCAGCGGACAAGTTCCGAGAACTCCTCCCGCGGAAGTTTTTCGATTTCCGTCTTGAGTTCCTCTACCTTCGACATGATCGTGTCTCTCCTTTCCGAACAATAGTCCGTTGACACAGATTCATTGGGCTTGGTGCGTGGACCGGATCAATCCTCAGCCGTGGTTTCAGCATGCCATGGTCACATGCTGCGCGCCATACCCCTTTCCCAGTTGATGGCTGACGCTGCGTTAAGCGGCGGTGCGTTTGCGCGCCGTCCGTCTTGAACGCAAAGTTAGACTCGACCTGCGCTCATGAAGACGGCCGGTGGCGAATTTGTGCAGCACACTCGCCATGAGAGTCTGATAGGGAATGCCTTCCTCGGCTGCTCGCGCCTGGATATCCGCGAGGTCCAATGTAGACATACGGATATTCACACGTCGGTTCTTGGTAAGAGTAGCGCGTGCGTATTCGCGGTACCGCCGCAGCGACGCCTCCGAGGTCACGACCGATTTGAGCTTACCGCTCTCGTACGCGGCGAGAATCCGCTTCTCGTACTGGTCTAGTCTCTTCATTTCCCACCTCTACTTCCGTAATCCCGCGTGGCTTTTCGGCTGGGGATAATGGTCTTGAGGAACACATAGCTGGGTTCCTCGACATGAGGAACGAGATACACGTACTCCATCACCGCCACGACAAGCACCTTCTGGTTCGGATAGCGCCTCGGATTCGGGTGCGCGAGCACATCAAGGAGCCCGCCAGATTCCAGCGCCAGAACGACGTCCTCGAACGAGATTCCCCGCGACTGCTTCAGTTGCTCGTTCTTCTTCTCGCTCCAGCGATACGTCTTCACGCCGAGATGATAACCGAGCGTGTGCCTTTTGTCATCACAGCCGGTGGTCGAGTTCTAACGAGTCTGTATAAAAACCCTTTGTGCTGCCGAACAAGCGAGTGCTCAGGCCCAACGGTGGACGGGAGATCAGGGTCCCGTGATTGCCCCGATCCATCTTTTCCGGTGATCCTCGCTGCTCTGCCTGGCGTGGCCAGCCCCTGCCGTTTCATTCCAGGGAACCCCGGCCCATAGTGGTAAACCTTGAAGAGGTTGTGCACCAGGCAGTACAGCTGCCACTGCTCGTTGACCTTGGTTCTTCCGCGGAGCGTGAAGCGATGCAAGCCTATCGCATGCCGGGGAGAGAAATTGAGAGAAATTGGGGGTCAGAGTGCAATTTCGAGAGAACGGCTCACGTCATTTGGGCGTCCGAGAAGAGATTAACACTCTGACCCCAATTTCTTTTCCAATTTCTTTTCATTGCCTCGCTCTCATTCCCTCCTTGGGCTACTTCTTCTTACACCCCCATGAAGAGGCAGTTTCACTTGTCAATTCTATCCATTCATATCCTTCTTCAACCCTGCACGTGGCTCTAGCCCAGGCCGCATCAATGAACTGAAGCACGCCGCCTTCTGGGTCGCCTATAGGCTGCCTGTAGAAGGCAGTCCCACTCCAACGAACCTCCCCGGTCTCTATGTTTACGCTGCGGATTGACACGCTCACATGGTACGAAGTGCCAGAGGAACCAGCCCCGCCGTAATACGGGTCAACATACATTCGGCTAAATGATTGTGGCTTGATCATGACCTCTGCGAATAGGATTCGATCAGCCCCAGCGAGTCGTCCAACACGTAGGACATCAGCCTCGTCATCAGGAGTATGGCTCAATCGAATATTTTGCTCATGAAAAATCTCCAACAAGCGGGCCCTTTCGACAACTGTATGACCTTTTTTTGTAACCGACCAATAATGTGGGCCGCGGCAGCGGAATGGTTACTCCATACAGCAACACGCTTCTTATCCCTATCCAGAAGTCTGTGGTAGCCGCTAGTTACGGGGTAGGCGTAATTAGCCTCCATACAGCCGCTTATCAGGATACTGTTCATGGCAAGCATGGCTAGCAGAGCCAGGAAGACATCTCTTGCCCTACGCTGCGACATGTCCATTTGCGCCCCTCGGGAATGAATATCCATCTTTAATGCGGACAGAAATAGGGACAGTGAAAGAGGAAAAGGATCAGACGCTTAGATTCCACCGCATAGGGCGCAACGTTCACGCGCACACTGCCGTCTAACATCTTGAGCCACAAGGCACCGCGTGAGTGACGTCATTTCGAGGCTTCCTCTAGACACCGTGCGCCTCGCTAGACCCCTAAACCAGTACCTCAACGAAGAGGTCAAGTGGTCTTGTCCAGGACCGACTGCTCGTCGTCTTGGCGAGTCCACGTCCTCAAGATATGTGACGCAGCATTGTCCAAATCTGGGCACAGAGCTGCTCTGTGCACGCCTAGCCGGAATAGGTCATGTCTCATCGCTACCCGCGCTGCATTTGGAATCAGTATCTTGGTCAGACCACCTGGCCACGGCTCCTTCGCCTTTCGCTGCTCTTCCGGATGCACCGTAAAAAGGGACGACTGAACTGCAATCCGCGAATGTAGGTGTGGTGGGTTGTACAAACTGATCTCTCTTACGTCAAAAGGGCCTCTTGCTCCCCCATCGGGCGGTCTCCTGTCGATCTGAACGTAGCAATATCCCCAAACCGCGCTGTCAGTGTCCGCCGGCGTTTCCACAGCAAAGAAGAGCGCTGCAAGGGGGTTCTCGGTCCAGTCGAGTAGCCGCGTTGGTAATCCGTGATGCCTTGCGAGTGCGAGGAACTCCCAGTCATCTAAAGGCGGACGATCAAGATAGGGCCTGGCCCGCCTCTTGAACTCCTCGAACATGCGTCGCTCGTGGTCAGATCGCGACATGCTGCCATGCGGCACGCGATCGATTACAGGCACAAGTTCCCATTCAGCATTGGCGTGACCGCGGTACAGATACTTCCCGCGCTCTTTGCCCAGTACCAACGAAACGAACTCCGCGACGCTCTTCGCTCTAGCCTTATTGTATTTGAACCAGTCGTTTGCCATATGACCGTTCACATATGACGGTGAACGTAGGAGTTCAGGGGCGCGTCCAGCGCATGCACTCTATTTCTCACTGCACTAAACTCTTGGGGCGGGTGGCCTGGTAGCCTCCTACTGCGCGCGTCCAGCGAGCACTTCCTCTCTGCTTATCCCAACTTAAACTGATGGGGTAGACGGGACGCCCCTCAATTGCGCCCGTCCACCGGGTACAGCGTCTTCCACCAGTGAGAATCTGATTATCAGATGTGCGGGGTGCGGGAGCAGGAGGGGCGCCCCTCTACCCCATCACCGGCGACCCATGATGATGAATCATCAACCACTCATCTCCGACGAAGGCATGGTGGTTCGTAAGTTCCGGTTTGTTTCTGGCGCCTTTAATCCTAACCTTCAACCCTCGATTTCCAATAGCCTGGCCGGCGGCTTTGGTGCGCGAACGCCTCAATGCGCAGAATATCGGCTGTGACACTGTAGTACAAAGTAAACGGGAAGCGGGGCAGAATGAACTTCCGAAGGTCTGGCTCAGCGGGAAGCCCGATCTCGGGTCGATCGAGCAAAAGGTCTATCGCGCGCCGAATCTCGGCCTCAAAACGTTCGCCTAACCCGGGCACGTGCCTTTCGTAGTAAACAGCAGCCTCGATGAGTTCCAACTCCGCTTCGGGGTGGAACTCCAATCTCATTTCTTCAGACGGGCGCGAAGGTTCTCAAACACTCGTTCGGCAGGGATCGGCTGAACTTTCCCTTCAACGATTTCGCGATGCCTTCGTTGTGCCTCCACCAACCACGCACGTTCGACATCGGCATCGGCTGGACCGTCGAATTCGCCGATCAACGCCTTGAGCAACTCGGCCTTATCCTCAAAACTCAGTGATCGAATCTTGGCTTCGATCTCGGCGACGTCAGTCGACATAGGAACCTCCGTATTCCTCGCCGTCCCCTTGGCCTGATGTCACTCTAGACAGGGGCTTCCTAGTTGTCAACGACTCCACGCACGTACTTGCATCCAGAACCATAAGATAGCCAGGGGAGACACCCCTCGAATACGGCCTTCAACCGTGCACACCCTAAAGCATCTTCTCTCCAATCCTGAATTAAGGAGTGGGCTGATGGTTCCCCAATTGCGCCCGTCGAGCGAGCCCTTTTCTTCCTCCTTCGCTTTAACAGATGGGGTGATTGGAGGGCCTCCGATTGCGCGCGTCCAGCGAGCACACCATCCTTAATTTCGAGATCACAACTGACTTGTGTGCGGGCTGCGCGAGCAGGGAGGCGCTCCAATTCACCCCATCACCGGACTTCCATGATGATGAATCATCAGCCACTCATCCCCGATGCGCTCGAAGAGGTTCGTGGCAAGCACGCGCGTCTTCTGCACTTCTTCGCTCTGCTGCGCGGTGATGTTCTCCATGCAGACGACCCACGCGACATCCCCCGCGACTTGCACCTGCACGTCGGTAAGCTCGAAATTCATGGAAAAGGTGTTGTTGAAAATCAGCACCCATGAGTCCCGCACTTCCGGCCAGCCGGTACGCAGCGCCCAGCCGGGATGGATGCAGGTGACGTACTCTTGGTGTGCCCAGACCTTGTCCATCTCGGCGATATCGAGGGTTTCAAACGCGGCATAGAAAGCTTGATTCGCCCTCGTGACTTCTTCGATGCGTTCCTCGAGCATGGCACAACCCTCGGCGGAGCGAGGGCCGTATCATACTGCAAAGTAAGAGAGGGAGCGAGGAGAAAGGGGGGGAACCCGCACGATCAGAATGTGCTCGCTCGATGCGCGCAGTGAAGGACGGTCTGGCTACTCCCTTTGTGGCGGAAAACGAGAGAGGAGAATTCAGCGGCTACTTTTCTTGCTCACCTTGGCCTTCACCGGCTTGGCCGACACGGGCTGGGTTTGGTCCGATGAAGGAGACCCGTTGCGCATGGCGTCGATCATCGCTTTTTTCGACGCGAAAGTCTTTCCGGCCAACGGTCCTTTCTCGCAGACATACTTGCCGCCCTTCTCCGCGCGACAGTCGTGTTTGTCGGCAGACTTTCCCGCCCAGACCGTCGCGGGCAGGACGGTTACCAGGATGATGCCCAGCCCAATCACAATTTTCCGAGTCATCGTCATGGTGACCTCCAAAAGACAGTGGTGAACAGATTCAAGTATAGCAGGTGGCTCCAAGCAACAAGCCTTCTATGGTCAGCATCCGAGCATCAGCGTGCTGATTGCTGAAAGCTTATGGCGGGCAGCTAGATGTGTGAGGCTCTTGAACGAGCCGTTTGCCACCCGACCAGCCAGACGCCGGCCAAGATCAAGGCAATTCCGGCGACTTCTTTCATGCCGATCGGCTCTCCGAGAATCACGGCCGATAGAAGGAGGGCGGACACGGGGATGAGATTGATGAACACGCCGGCACGTGCAGGCCCTACCCCTTGCACTCCCCACAGCCAAGCCTGTTGGCCGAGCGCCGTGGCGAACACGATCAGATAGCCTAGAGCGAGCCAGCCGGCCACGGGCACCGTCGAGGTTCCGGTGACCAGCAGCTTTTGATCGGTCGCCAAGAGGGGAATCTGGAGCACGATCGAAATCAAGAGCGTGGTCCAATTCACGGTGAGCGACGAGAGACGCTCCATAATCTGCCGGCTGCCGATGGTGTAGAGCGCCCAACTCACAAGCCCGAGCAGGACGAGGGTGCCCCCCAGCCACGGGTTCGAGCCGGTGGAGGCTTCGTCGCCTGCCCCGGAGACCAGCGCGACACCGACGAAGGAGAGGAGGCTTCCGCCGGCGACCGCTGTGAACGGCACATCACGAATGAGGAGTGAAGACAACAAGGCCGTGATGACGGGACTGGTGCCGATGATCACGCCTGCGGCTGCCGCGCCGATGTAGCGAAGCCCGAACAGCGTCAGCAGATGGTTGCCGAGCACCCCAAGGCCAAGCAGTGTCAGCACCCTCACGTCGCGAGTCTCCCATTTGGCCTGTCCGCCTTCTTGCCACCACCAGAGCGGAATGAGGATCGCAAGCGCCCCGATGCCGCGGAGCACGGACGTCTCGACCGCGCTGAACGAGCCCAACGCAAGCTTCTGCCCCACGATGGAGCCGCCCCAGACAACGGCCGCAAGCGTGAGCGCGCCGTAGGCAAATCCGACAGAAGGTTGACGCATAGGCATGGGAATACAATCGTCTCAGACCAGCGTCAAGCGGTATCTCCGCAGAACCACAGCGTCTGGTTGACAGTGTTTACGAACTCCATTACGGTTCGTCTAAGGGGAGGGAGGCCGGAAGGGAGGGATTCGCATGCGTCGATTCATTCGTCTACGAGCTCCTGTCGTGCTGTTCCTTGCTTTGTCTCTGGTTTTTGCCGGCTGCACGAGGGCATTGGTTCGGGACGATGTCCGGAAGGCGGCTGGGACCGGTTCCCACTGCTCGGGCAGCGAATGGGTCAACGATTCATCCCTGGCTGTCCTGCCGATTCCGGTGGTCGCATTCTTCGTCCCACATTTCGACCTGCATGAGATCAAAGCGGACGATTACCTGAAACGATGCGGGGAACCGTCTCAGCTCTTCAACCGGCTGGTCGAGAAGGACAGCACGGCCTGTATCCCGCTTGGGTTGACGCGTATCATTACCTTGGGAGTCTTTCAATATTGCACGGCCAAGGTCACCTGGTCGTCTGAGGTCAAGGCTTCGTAATACGGAACACCCATTGCTTCTAAGACTGGGGGTCCATTGCCATACGCAGAGCAATGGGTCCACGTGACACGTGACGAGTGAGCCGCAAGCCAACGCGTCGATCTCAGCCTCCTTCCATCCCGACCTGTGATGCGTCACCCGTCACCAGTCACGGCTTTTTCTTCACCACCAGTACCCCGTCTCGGATCGTCAGCAGCACGGCCGACACGCGCGGATCTGCCGCGACCATACGGTTGAGCTCCTGAATAGAGGCCGCTCGGTCGTCCGGCGGAGGATGGATCAGAACATCGCCGTTCCATAGGACGTTGTCGATCAGGATCATCCCATGGGGCGACACCAGCTCCAACCCCCGTCGGTAGTAATTCACGTAGTTCGCTTTGTCGGCATCGATAAAGACGAGATCGAACGGACCGGTGAGGACCCGCATGGTGGCCAGGGCAGGCCCCATCCGCACCTCGATTTTCTTCCCATGGGACGATTGCGCAAAGTATCGTCTGGCAAGCGCGGCTGATCGATCGTCGATCTCGCAGGTGACGACGGTGCCGTCCTCCGGCAGCGCCTCCGCAAAACAGAGCGCGCTATAGCCGGTAAACATGCCGATCTCCAAGACCCGTGAGGCGTTCACCAGCTGGGCCATCATCTTGAGGAACGCGCCTTCCAGGGGTCCGACCACCATCTGAGGGCTTTCCATTGTGCGATAGGTCTCCTCGCGCAGAGCCCGACAGACCGATGATTCCGCGATGGAGTGAGCCTCCGCGTAGGCTTCGATTTCCGCGGGGACGATCGCTTTCATGAGTTTGTCCTTCTGTTTGAAAAATTGAGAGCGCCTCCGTACACTTGCCCTGCAGCATACATCACCATTTTTGGGGACAGTGACGCGTGACAAGTGATCTCTGATGGAGCGCGACTGGAAGCGGACAGGCTGTCGTGTTAGCTGCGGCTTTGGTCGCCGATCACTCGTTGCTCATCACCCATCACAAATTTAGGATGGAGGCCGGTCGGTGAAGATGCTTCGTACCTTAGAACCCCTGACAACGTTGCTCACTGAAATTCAGCACTTGAACAGCGCCGCCTCCGTCCTTTCCTGGGACCAAGAAACCTACATGCCTCCCGGCGGAGGTGTGGCGCGCGCAGATCAGATCGCTACGTTGCAAGGCCTGGCGCATCAAAAGCTAGTATCACCCGAAATCGAACGCTTGCTTGTCATGTGGGTCGACCCCGCGAGCGGCCTCGCCTTGGAGACCCCGGGCGATTCCTGGGACGAACCTTCGCGTTCGCTGCTACGAGAGGTCTGGCGCGACTTCAGTCGCGCCAAGAAACTCCCCTCCGAGTTCGTCATACGCCTGAGCCGGGAGTGCTCCTTGGCCCAGCAGGTGTGGAGTGAGGCTCGGCGCAGAAACGATTTCAAATCCTTTCTGCCGAATCTGCGGACGGTGCTTGAGCTCAAGAAAGAAGAAGCTCAGTACCTCGGCTACGCGGCATCCCCTTATGACGCCCTGCTGGACATTTACGAACCCGGTTCGACCGTCGCCGCGCTGACGCCGCTCTTCGCTCAACTGAAGACCAGGCTGGTTCCCCTCCTCAAGCGCGTGATGGCCAGCCCAATCAAGATCGATGACAGCGTGCTGTATCGCCGCTACGATCAGGCGAAACAGCTCGAATACAGCCGGCTGGTCCTCACGGCAATGGGGTATGACTTCGAGCGCGGTCGCCTGGATCTCTCAGCCCACCCCTTCACGACGTCGTTTCACCCGACGGATGTGCGACTGACGTCCCGCGTCTACGAACAGGAACTGCCGGTGTGCCTCTTCAGTTGTATCCACGAAGGCGGGCATGGATTGTACGACCAAGGTCTGGATCCCCGCTATTATGGTACGCCGCTCGGCGATTCCGTGTCATTGGGCATTCATGAGAGCCAGTCTCGCTTGTGGGAAAACTGCGTGGGACGTTCGCGAGCCTTCTGGCGCTTCTTTTATCCGCTCCTCCGCCAGACCTTTCCTGATCAGTTGGAGGACGTGTCGTTTGACCGCTTTTACGGCGCGATCAATCGCGCCAAGCCGTCGTTGATCCGCGTGGAGGCCGACGAGCTGACCTACAATCTTCACATCATGCTGCGGTTCGAGATCGAGCAGGATTTGATCGAAGGCCGTGTCCACACCGAAGACCTGCCGGCCGTCTGGCGAGAGAAAATGCGGGAGTATCTCGGCGTCGTTCCGGAGACCGATGCCGACGGCGTGCTGCAGGACGTCCATTGGTCGCTCGGTTCATTCGGCTATTTTCCCACTTACACGCTCGGCAATCTCTACGCCGTGCAGTTCTATGACCAGGCCCGGCAGGAACTCCCGCACCTTGAAAACCAAATCGCCCAAGGTCAGTTGCTGGAGCTGCGCCGATGGCTCGAGCAAAAGATTCACCGCTGGGGCCGGATGTTTACACCGTCACATCTCTGCGAACGGGTGACCGGGAAGAGCCTGTCTCCTGAACCCTTCTTGACTTACTTGGAAAAGAAGTTCGGCGAGCTATACCAGATTTAGGGGAGGGTTGTTTTCAGTTTTCAGTTTTCAGGTCTACTTCTCTCTCCCATCCATTCAACATTCATAATTCAGCATTCAACATTCTCGGGCCTAGGGGCCCGAGTCAGTATCCCATCGCTGTGTTGAGCTTGGCGAGGGTCGGCGAGGAGAGGGTGAACTCAGCTTGCACATCGATCCGCGAAGGGACGAGGAGCGTGGTATGAAAGACGATGTCGCGGATCGGGATCTTCTGTTCCGGCTGCTGAGGGGTACTCAGTTCAACTGTCTCGACGGATTTAGTGATGGCCGTGGTGTCTTGCGACCCGTAAGTCGCGACGACGGCCTGCAGGATATCAGCGATTTTTTCGTTGGTTTCGTTCGCTTCTATGGCCTGCTCCAAGATCGGAATGATCTCGTCCCGAGCCTGATCTGAAAGACTGAAGTTCTCCACCCGCTCCTTTCGACGAAGAGAGGTCAGGTCGTTGTCCAAATCCTTGCTGAAGGCGCCATAAGCGAACCGGATAAATTCGAAATGAAACCCCTTCAGCCCCTTACCGAACATTTGTAACTCGCAGAGGAAGCAGAGTTGCTGGAGCTTTACGTCATTCAGCAACCCGTACGGCTCCGCAAGGTTCAACAGGTGAAGCAAGAGCGCGCGATCGATGGTCATCTCATGGGCCTTGCGCATGAACCCTCTCTAGCAATCTCCCAAGAGGCGAGGCACTATAGTTCTCCTTTGGAAGTCCGTCAATTCCTCAGTTTCTACGGCCGGTGAGGGGGCAGACGAGAGATCCACCCCACGGTCGGCCTCTTGACCTCTCTGGAGAATTTATCCTTTAATGACATGCCATCCGACGGAAGGCCGGGCCTATGAGCAAGAATTCGAAGGAGATCGAGTCTCTCAAGGACCACCTCGCCAAGCACCAACTCAAATTGACCCGTCAGCGTGAGTTGATCCTCAATGCCTTCCTCAAACAGGAGCACATCACGGCCGAAGAGATGTACCACCAACTGGCCAAGAAAGACCCTCACCTGGGTCTGGCAACCATCTATCGAACCTTGAACCTCTTCTGCGACGCCGGGCTCGCTCAGGCCCGCCATTTCGGATCGCAAACCCAGTACGATAACGTGTCCCACAAGGGACACCACGACCACCTCATCTGCACCGGCTGCGGGAAGATTGTCGAGTTTGAAAACTGCGAGATCGAACGCCTTCAGGAAGAGGTGGCGACCAAGAACGGCTTCGTCATCCAAACCCACCGGCTCGAGCTGTACGGCCTCTGTTCCCGCTGTCGGCATTGACCCACCGCCCTTTTTTTAGTATCTTCTTGAAATGGCTTATCAATTTCAATTTACCTTGAGGACCAGTCCAACACCTGCCCTCGCTCGCGGGTGGACGGGAGGGTTCCTGTGCCTCCTCGCTTTGATCGCAAGTGGCCCCTCCGACACGGCTTCAGCAGGCGAACGGCTAGTGGTCTACTCGGGCCGAGCGGAGCGACTGATCAAGCCGGTTCTCGATGCATTTCAGACCAAAACCGGGATCGAGGTAGAGCTGTTGTCTTCCGGCACGACCGAACTGGTCAATCGACTACAGGCGGAGGGGGACCGGACCCCAGCCGACGTCCTCATCACCAACGATGCGGGAAGCCTCGAGCGTGCGCGCGAACTCGGCTTCCTCAGATCCCTCAACGGCTCTGAAGCCGTGCAAGTGATTCCGGCAACCTATCGCGCTTCCGACAACAGCTGGATCGGCCTATCGGGACGCTTTTGGGTCGTTGTCTACAACACCTCCCAGGTCAAAGCCGGACAGGTCGCGTCGTTGCTGGATTTGGCCGACCCTCAATGGAAGGATCGCGTCGCGATTCCCAACGCCGGCAGTGAATACCTGCAGGCCGGGGTCTCCGTCATGAACACAGCCTATGGTGAGGAACGGACCAGACGATTCTTGCGAGGGCTGAAAGCCAACGCCGGTTCGAACGTGTACCAGAAAAGCTCTCAGATCGTCGAGGCGGTCGCCAAGGGGCACGTCGCGCTCGGCATCGTCAACCATTACTACGTGTATCGCTACTTGGCCACGCAGCCGTCCGCGCCGATCGCGATCTTCATGCCGGATCAGCAGGAAGGTGGGATGGGTGCGATCATGAACGTCTCAGGCGTCGGCGTGATCAAGCACTCGCGTCACTCGGAAACCGCCAAACAGTTGGTGGCGTTTCTCGTCGCCCAACAGGGCCAGAAGCTCTTCGCCGATCTCAACAAGGAATATCCCCTCCATCCCGACGTCAAGCCGGATCCGGAATTGCCCGACCGAAGAAGCTTCCGGAGCGCGACCGTCCCTCTCGCGCGGCTGGCGGAGCTCCGTGAGCCGGCCATGTCCCTGATCGAGCAAGAAGGACTTCGCTGAAAGAATCCGAAGAGATGACATTCGCATTGCGACGGACCTTGCCCTCTCCCCTCCAGGTCGTAACGGTCGGGACTGCAGCTCTACTGACTCTCCCGCTAGCTTACGTGGTCTATTTGGCGGTTGTGGCGGATGTAGTCGTCTGGGCCCGCCTGTGGTCGACGCGCATTCCCGAACTGGTGCAGAACACTGTCGCGCTGGCATTCGGCGTGTCGGTGGTCACCGTACTTTTGGGCCTGTCTCTCGCCTGGGTGGTGACGCGATACGAGTTCCCCGGACGACGGTGGTGGGAATGGCTGCTCGTGCTGCCGCTCGCCATGCCGACGTACGTGCTCGCGTACGTGTACGCCTATCTGCTGGGGTCGGGAGGCCCGTTCGATCAGATCTGGCAACGTTGGGCGGGACCGAATTCGCATATCTTCTCGGCGCAGAGCTTCCCCGGCGTTACTCTGGTGATGGCCTTCGATACGTTTCCCTTCGTGTATCTCCTGTGCCGCGCGGCGCTGCTCAGCTTGAACGTGTCCTTTGAAGAAGTGGCTCGGATCTGCGGGGTCTCTCCCTGGAGGACCCTTTGGCGGGTGACGCTGCCCTTGATCCGTCCTGCCTTGGCGGCAGGCGTGGCCCTGGTCATCCTGTATGTGGTCTCCGACTTCGGCGCTGTGGCGCTGCTCCGGTATCAAACCCTCACCTATGCCGTCTACCAGCAAATGACCGGCCGCTACGACCAAGCCGCTGCCAGCATTTTGAGCCTCCTATTGGTCGGGTTGGCGCTCCTTTTTCTCGTGACCGAACGCTGGTTCCGCCAGCGGAGCCGGTTCTACCAAACGACGGGCCGCTTTCGCGTCGCTCCGAGGCTGATCTGTGCTCCATGGATCACCACGTCGATCCTACTGGGGGTCGCGTTGGCGTTCACCGCCTCGTTCGCCTTGCCGGCGTTTTATCTGGTCACCTGGAGCGTTGCCGCCATCGATCAAGGAGCGTTGGATGCTCGCTTTATCGGTTACGTCTGGAACACCGCGCTCCTCGCCGGCTCGGCCGCCACCGCCGCCGTGGTCATCGGGTTGCCGCTTGCCTATTTCGCTAGCCGCCACCCGACCTGGTTGAACCTGACCTGCCTCCAAGCCGCTTATGCGGGCTACGTGTTGCCAGGACCGGTAGCTGCGCTGGCCGTGCTCGTGCTGTTCACGAAATTCGTTCCGATACTGTATGGCACGATCGCCGTCTTGATCACGGCCTACATCATTCATTTCCTTCCCGCAGGGCTACAATCTCTCGAGCCGGCGCTTCAGCAACTGACCCCGAATCTGGAAGAGGTATCCAGAACCCTGGGCTTAACCATCAGGCAAACCTGGCGACGCGTCACGTTGCCAATCATTAAGAAC
>CAZZPI010000011.1:0-14940 GCA_964655865.1 uncultured Nitrospiraceae bacterium | reverse complement strand
GAAGGACTTACGACGGCACCGACTCCGGCGGCCGGTTGCGGATGGCCGCTCAAGACATCCCGGACCGCTTGGTGTACGAACCGGTAGACGTGATCTTGATCGAGGAATCGCACCTCGCGCTTGGTCGGATGTACATTCACGTCGACTCGTGTGCCGTCGATGTCGAGAAAGAGGACGAACGTCGGGTACCGACCTTTCGCCACGAACTGCCCGTAAGCTTCCGTGACGGCACGCATCAGGAGGGGACTCCGGACCGGTCGTCGGTTGACAAACAGGTCCTGCGGCTGGCGCGAAGCCTTGGCATGGACGGGGTCGATCACGAACCCTGTCAGCGACAGCCCCTCCCGCTGCGCGCACACCTCCTTGGCGCGATCCAAGAAGTTGGCCCGATAGACTTGGAGCAGGCGCGCCCGTTCCGAAGACACACCGGCATGGTGGAACACTTCTTGACCGTTGTGAAGGAGACGGAACCCGACCGAGGGCCGGGCGAGGCTCGCTTGCTGGACGGCATGAGCGATATGCCCGAATTCCGTGGTCGGCGCCCGGAGGAACTTCTTCCGCGCCGGAGTATTATAGAAGAGGTCGCCGACCTCGATCTTCGTCCCGGGCGTGACCGCCGCATCCTCGATCGATTCTACGCGTCCCCCCACCAATCTGAGCTTGGTGCCGACCGACTCCTGTCGCGTGGCCGTCAGCACCGTCACCCGAGAGACCGCGGCTATGCTCGGCAGCGCTTCGCCCCGAAACCCCATCGTCTGCAAGGACCAGAGATCCAGGTCGGACCGGGCCTTGCTCGTCGCATGACGCTCGAAGGCGCGCGGCGCGTCTGCGCGCGACATCCCCTCGCCGTCGTCCGCCACGCGGATGAGACTCGACCCTCCGTCTTTGATCTCGATCGTGACCAGAGTTGTGCCGGCGTCGAGACTATTTTCGATCAGCTCCTTCACGACCGACGCCGGCCGTTCGATGACCTCGCCCGCGGCGATGCGGGCGACGACGTCGGCCGGCAACAGATGAATTTTCCCCTCAAGGGCTGCGAGCGTCACCGTCTCAGGCTCCACGCACAGTGGGTGATGCGGTTGGACTCAACTGGCGGAAGGGCGGCGAGGAGGCGGTCGATCATCGGACCTCGGCCATCTTGGCCTTGGCCAATTTCGCTTCGTCGGAGGTTGAAAACTCTTCGATCACGCGCTTCAGGTACTTGCGCGCCTTCGCCCCGTCTCCGGTTTCGATTGCCGACAGGCCGAGCTTGAACAAGGCGGAGGGAACCTTTTCATTGCCGGGGTATTCGTTCACGACATGCTCGAACGCCTGACTCGCCCTGACGTAGTCCTTCATATTGTAATAGGACTCCCCGAGCCAGTACTGGGCGTTCGGGGTCAGGGACGTCGTCGGAAAATCCTTGATGAACCGCTGAAATCCGTTGACGGCCAATTCGTATTTGCCGTTCAGGTAGTCGTTGTACGCCAGGTTGAACGCCGATGTCGGTGTGATCGCCGGGACGCCGGGAATTACCGGCGGCTCCGGCTGAGGCGCCGGCTTCGCGGGCTTGGCCGGTTTGACGGTGTCCGTCGCCTGAGGCTCAGACTTCGAGAGCGGCCCCTCCTCAAGTTTCCCGAAGCGAGCTTCGAGCTTTTGCAGGCGGGCGACCAACTCGTCGTAGCGTTGCTTGGTCGCGTCGACATCCTTCACCTTTTCCAGCGAATCCATTCGTCGCTGCAAGGCCTCTTGACGCTTTTGTTCTTGGTCCTGCGTCTTCGCGATCATGGCCATCTGCTCGCGCAACTCCAGGAAATCAGCATGCCTCGCGCAGCCGAGCGCCGAGCTCATCACCGCCATGCCGATTACACCGGCCAGTCCGCGCACGATCGTCATCGGGTCCTTTCCAGCTGCGTGAGCTTGTCGGATGCCTTCCCCGCTTCTGTACTCTTGGGATAGAGCGTGATGACGCGCTTGAAGGCCGTCGACGCCTGCTTCCGATCCTTGAGGGCCAGGTAGGCGAAGCCCTTCTTCAGGATGGCCGCCGGCGCCTTGTCGCTCTGGGGATAATCGCGCTCCACCCGTGCGTACGAGTCGATGGCGTGCTTATAATCCTTCTGACCGTAGTAGGTCTCGCCCAACCAGTAGCGGGCATTCGGCGCCAAGTCCGAGCCGGGATACTCTTCGAGGAATTTGGCGAATCCTTCCCGCGCCTCCTCCAACTTTCCGTCCTTGAATTTCGCCAGGACCTGTTCATAGCTCTCTTTATCTGTTTTCTCGTTTGCCGCCGTGGCCTGACTGTTGGAGGAGTCGCCTTCGGCCGTCTTCGGCTCGCTCGCGGGAGCGGCGTCATGGTCGTCGGCCGAGGAAGCCGCGGCGTCAGGTTGCGTCGCGCCGTCCGTCGCCGGAACGATGGCTGAGCGCGACGCCGGTTTCGTCCCGCTCTGGCGCTGCTGTGTTTTGACCGAGTCCCGAACTTGATCCAGATTCTTCGAGAGCCCCTCGATGGTGCGGTCCTGCTCATCCAGGCGGGTCATAAACTTCCCGCCGGCCGTTTCCAGCGCCTTCGCGACGGACGTCACGCTCTTATTCAGCTCCGTGATGTGGCCCATCAACGCTTTGTTGACTTCATTGATATGGGCCGTCGCCGACTTGGTGTCCGCATCGACCTTGGCCGACAGAGCATCGGCCCGTTTCGCGGACGCGGCCGCTTCCTGGTCGAACGCCGAACGGAGCTGTTTGAGGCTCTGTTCGTCCTGGCTCAGCCTCTCGTTGACCGCGCTCAGGCCCAGCTTGAAATCCGCGAGCGCGACGGTCAACTTCATCACCTGCTCCTGAACGGTTTTCGACTGCGTCTCAATCTGGTGCGACAGCGAGCCTGCCTTGAGCTCGCCGGCCCGCATCGCCTTCTGTTGCTCGTCCAGACGGACATCGATTTTCTGAGCCAGCGACTCGACCGATTTCTGGAGGACCTCCAGGCGACTCAACGCCTTGCCGACTTCTCCCGTCAATTCCGCCTTGACCCGCTCGCGTTCGGTCTTAAGCAGGTTGTCCTGAGTTTTGATCAGGCTGTCCTGCTCCACCAGCGTCTTTTCCGTCCAACCCAATCGTTTCTCGATCTCGGTGGTCCGCTTGTCGAGACCGGCGGCACGCGTTTTCAGGTCTTCCTGTGCGTGAGTGAGCACTTCGGCTTGCCGGGCTGCGACCTCGATCTTTCCCTCCAGCTTCGGCAAATCCTGCTCCCGAAGATTCGTGAGTTCCTGGTTCTGTCGCGCACGCGTCTGGGCCAACGCTTCCTGCGATTGCTTAATTTCCTTCTGAAGGTCCTTTTTCGCTTGGCGTAGATCGGCTTCCTGCGCTACGCATCCGGCCATCCATGCGCCGACCAACAGCCCCAGGGCTGGAAGCAGGTATCGGCATGTCGTTCTTGATCGGCTCATCGCTCCCTCAGCCATTCTGTTGATCCCCGTCGATCGTCGTCGAAGGCTCATTTGGACCGGACGACGATGTGGCCGCGCCGGTTTTGCTGATAGCACGATTCCGCATGGTCCCTGCAGAACGGTCTTTCTTTCCCATAGGACACGACGGCGAGACGATTCGAGGCCACGCCCAGTTCGACCAGGTAATTCCTGACGGCTTTGGCCCGCTTCTCGCCGAGCACCAAATTGTAGGCTTGGGTTCCGCGCTCGTCACAGTGACCCTCTATTTTAATGCTCGTGCTCCCATTGGCTTTGATCCAGTCGGCGTTCACCATGAGGGCCTGCCGCCCTTCTTCGGTGATCGTCCAACTGTCAAAGGCGAAGAACACGTCCCTCAATCCTGCGGCAGCAGTCGCTGCCTGTTCACGCCGCATTTCTTCGATTTGACGCGCCGCGCTGTCGGGTTCGGCTTTGGCCACTACGGTTCCTGCGCTGCCGAGACGCTCCCCGGACTGGCCTTTGCCCGCCGCAACCGTATCCAGACCCCGCAGGGCGTCTTTCCCGCTATCCGAGCCGTGAGCACCTACCGAAATGTCCGGGAAGTTCGGGTTGACGCCGCCCATCGAGCCGCCCCCTGTCCCGTCTCCTCCTCTCGGACCACCACCCGGTGCAACACCGCCTGCCATGCCGCCCCCTGGTTCGCCGCCACCGGCACCACCGCCAGCTTTGGCAGCGCCTGCTTCCGAAGAGCGGACGTCGCCACCGGACTGGACCGTCTTCTTCGAGCAACCGAATTCACCGACTATCAGAAATCCGGCTACCGCGGCGACCGCGATCGCGGCCATGAGCGACCGGCCATTCCTTGCTTTCATTGTGCGCATTGCCCTCCCTCCCTCAGTTAATCGCCCGTGATGCCTATCCGGAAGACGCCCGATCATACAGTAAATATGACTGTTCAGGAAGCGGGTGACCATGCAGGCGCACTGTTATGGGTGCCGACGAAGGTCAGGCGTTCCAGATCCTTTCCGTCGGCGTTGATCATGTAAATCTGGCTCTTCCCGTCAGCAGTGGAGCTGAAGACCACGTGCCTGCCGTCGGGGGACCAGGATGGGGAATCGTCGACCCCCGGGCCGCTTGTGAGCTGGACCCGCTTCTGGCCGTCAGGCGTGATCAGACAAAGCTTGTATTCCTTTTTTTGAGTCCGGCACACATAGGCGATCCAGTTTCCGCGAGGCGACCAGGCCGGGGCGGCGTTGTAATCCCCCTCAAAGGTCAACCGCCGCACGTTCGATCCGTCCGCTCCCATCAGATAGAGCTGGGGGGCCCCGCCTCGATCGGAGGTAAAAACCAGCTCACGACTGGTCGATGACCAAGAGGGAGACAAATCGCCCCCGGCGTTCACGGTCAACCGCTGGAGCTTCTTGCTGCGGGTGTCCAGCGTATAGATCTCCGAATTGCCGTCCTGGCTGGTCGCGAAGGCCAGAAAGTTGCCGTCATGCGAGAAGGCCGGGGTGATATTGAGACCGGGAAGAGCGACCAGGGTCCATCGTTTCCCGGTCGCCAACTCGATCATGTCGATGTCCTGCGTATTCCTATTCCGGTATGCGGTAAAGACCAGGAACCTGCGATCCGGCGACCACCGCGGCATAAGATTCAAGAAGCCGTCAGCCGTGATCTGCTTCGGCTCATACCCGTCGTAATCCATGACGAAGAGTTCCCGCGCCGTTCCCTGTTCGGAGACATAGACAATCTTGGTCCGAGCAATGCCGGGTTCGCCAGTGTAACGGAAAACCAGTTCGTCGGCAAAACGGTGCGCCATCAACCGAACGACCGTGGACGAACCCACGTAGCGCTTGCCTCCGACCACGTCGTCGTTCCCGGCGTCGTACACGAAGCCGTCCATGACGACTTCAGCGTCCTTGTCCCCTTCCTTGGAACCGGCTGTTCCCCACACGACCACCGACACACCGTTGTCGGCCGCCTGTTTCAAGATTGTTTTCTCCGGCGGAGACACATCCGCGACTTTGATGCCGAGGCTGGGCAGATCCATCAGAGAGAACACCAGCGAACGCCTCAGGTCGGCCTTCAGCACCTGCTCGATGCGTGCCCCGTGCTGAACAGGCCCTGCATCGTTCTGGAATTGCCACACGGCGACCGGGATTTTTTGGAAATCCGGTCTGGTCGCTTCTAGAAATACGTCCGTCGCCCGGGAATCTACGATGGCACCCACTCCTCCCAGGACGGAGACGCACCAGAAGAATACAAGCAGACGACGCATGAGGTTCATCCGGCTGACCGCCCGATGGCAAAGGTAAAATGGGCGTCGAAATGGGATTCCTTCACATCCGACGGAAATGGCGGCAACTGCCCCGTCCGCAACACAGCCCGCTTGCCGGCCAGGTCATAATATTCGTTTCCAGACGACTCCTCGACCGTCACGGCGCTGATGGCGCCGTCTCGGTGGAGACGGAAGCGAATCGTCACGGTCAGCGCGCGCGCCGAGATGTCCACAGGGGGCGCGTCCCAATTGCCGCTAATGAGTTGTTGCACCCGCGCCAAGTACGCGCTGGCCCCTGATTTCATCCCCGGAACCTGTAGCTCCACGTCGGGCGTTCTCGCCGTAGGGATTTTGGCCGTGGCCGCAGGCGGCTTCATTTCCTTCGGCGGCTCGACGGGTTTGGGCGAAACTTGGGGCGCAAGCTTCTTGAGCTCCTGATCCAGTTCCCGTTTCAACTCATCCGTTAACGACGATCTCGACTCTGCCATCTTCGAAGCCGGCGGTTCATCCGGTTGAACTTGGGGCAACGGGCTCAGCTCCGGCACTTGCAACTTTTTCAATATCGAGTCCAGGTTGGGCCGAGGTTTCTCCGGCGACAGCTTGGGCTTCGGCTCGATCGAGGTTGCCTCGGCAACCTTTTGGGACGGACTCAGCTCCCCGATCCGTGGAGCCTCTGGTGGCAATGCGATGTCACGCAGAACGTCTCGCATGATGTCGCTGGAGGGGTTGCGCGGACTGGGCACCTCCGCTTTCGGGGCCGACGCTTTTTCCAAAACGGGTGCTGGAGGGCTCGGGCGAGGTGGCGGCACGCTGGCCTTCTCGCGCTCCACCGGTCGTGCGACCGGCTTGGGAGGCGGCACCGGCTTCGTGACTGATTGGGGCCGGACCGGTTGGGTCTGCGGTGGTGCGCTGTGTCTCTCAGGCTCGACCGATCGTGGCAGAGAGGGGAGGCTCACCAAAGCAACCTCGATCGAGCGGAGTGGCATTTCTCCTCTCGTCGGCAATCGAACCAGCACTACCAAAGCCACAAGGGCCACGTGTACCGCCCGCGACCAGGTTGCCGTTCGCCCCAAGGAGAGAAATCCCGGGTCCTTCACCTGGCCGATGACGTCAAAGAGGGTTGTGTTGTAATGGGCGTATGAAACCATGGAGAGAATTACGGGACGATGCCGGTATACACATTGAGACAGGATCGCATGTGTTAGACAGAGGCGTGTTAGCCCTTCTTCGGCATGACGGCGTTCAACGCCTTGACGCCGACATGCTCCGCCGCAGCGGGGTCGGTCACCATGCCCAACTTGTCGATACCGGCGCGTTTCACTTCGTCCATCACCTGTACCACCACGCCATACGGCACCTCACGATCGGCGCGAAGATAGACGGAGACATCCGCGTGCTCAGCCTTCAATGCCCGCAGCCGCCGTTCAAGCTGGATGAGACTCACCTGGTCTTTGTCCAGGTAGAGGCGTTGGTCTTTCTCGATCGTCACCACGGTTCGCGCTTCGGGCTTGATCGTATTTGTGGCCGAGGTCGGCAACTTGATGTCGATGCCTCGGTATAGCATGGGTGCTGTGACCATAAAGATCACGAGCAGGACCAACACCACATCCACCAGCGGAATGACGTTGATCTCGGCCAAGAACCGACGGCGCCTCGAGTCGAGCATCATGACGGAATTCCCACGGTCGGGACTACCTGCCGAGCCTGCACGGCTTTGAGGAGCTCCACCACGAACGCTTCCACTCGGAACACAGCGCGACGAATACGGATCAAGAAATAATTGTAGGCAATCACGGCGGGAATGGCGGTAAACAGGCCCGCCGCCGTCGCCACCAGCGCTTCCGACACACCCGGCGCCACAGCCGCGATGCTGGCGGTTCCCTGAAGTCCGATCTCTCGGAACGAATCGATGATGCCAAGCACCGTGCCCAGGAGCCCGATGAAAGGCGTGATGTTCCCCGTGGTGGCCAGCACCGGCAAATAGCCCTCGAGTTGGGCGATTTGATCCTGCACAAGAAATCCGACCGTCCGTTCAAGGTAAGCGCGATCGAGGACCTGGTGTTCCTCCATCGCTGACGAAGCCATGTGCACCACCCTCCCATCCACCATGGCAGACGGCATCCGCAGCATCACGCCCTGAAAGACCCTTGCCGTGGGGCTGCCGGGCATGCGCCGAGCGTCACGCAGCAGATCTTCCAAGTCCTTGGATTTCGCGAACAGTCCGATGAACCGCTGGTCCTGTCGGTCGGCGCTTCGAAAGACTTTCCATTTATATAGAATGACGGTCCACGACAGCACCGAGAACAAGAAAAGGACCCCGAGGACCATGTAAGATACCATGCCGAGCGAACCGGCCACTCCGAGTAGTCCCGATTGTAGGATCATGCGCTTAGACCTGTGCCTCCTCTGGAAGGATTGTGCTGAGTTACCATACAATGCAGGGGAACACGGCAGGACCGACGGGATTTGCACCGCGCTCCGTCGCCAGCTCTGCCCTGAAGCCTGCCTCGCTGGCTCCGACGGATAAGGCCTGCCCGCGCCTACGCTCCTCGTGAAGGGGGCACACCCCCTTCGTATCCCCACGTCGCGGGTTCAAATCCCGCAACACACATGTCTGAACAGATTAATAAGTGGCGGGGCCGACGGGATTTGAACCCGCGACCTCCAGATTGACAATCTGGCGTCCTAAACCAAGCTGAACGACGGCCCCGCGAAGTTAACGGATGTAGCAGCTTAGAGATTGAGATGTTGGTTTGGATGTTCTACAGCCTCAAGCAATCAGTAACACCGTATGCACAAACGAAACCCTGGTCGAGTCCGTATGCTGGTAGGCGGAACAGGGATTGAACCTGTGACCTCTGCCTTGTAAGGGCAGCGCTCTCCCAGCTGAGCTATCCGCCTGATTTTATTAGCGCAATGAATCGATGAGTACGGGGCGATGCTATCAACTCGTTCGCACCTTGTCAACAGAATCACGGACTTGTTTCGACGCGACGAGACGTCCTCGATCGCGAGCGAACTCCAGCCCGCTGATGAGTAGGAGCGAGGCTACGTTCAGATCGCCCCTTTCTGGGAAAGTATTTCTCGTGTATCTGTTTGAGCCGTTCCCGTCCGACATGCGTATAGACCTGCGTCGTCGCAATGTCCGCATGCCCAAGCATCGCCTGGACAGACCGCAAGTCCGCACCGCGGTCCAACAGATGAGTGGCGAAAGAATGCCGCAGCATATGGGGAGAGATCGCTCCTTTGAGGCCGGCACTCCGGGCGCGTTCACGCAGCACGGTCCAGAAATTCTGTCGCGTCATCGAAGCCCCACGGCGCGTGACGAAGAGGAAGGGCGAGGTACGACGGGACAAGAGCGCTCCGCGGGCTGAGTCAAGGTACCGAATAACGAGCCGCCTGGCCACCTCACCCAGCGGCACCAAGCGTTGCTTGGACCCCTTGCCGCAGGTCGTCACGTAGCCCTCATTCAAATGGAGGTCGGTCAGCTTCAACGAGACCAATTCTGACACACGCAGGCCGGTCGCATACAACAACTCGATCATGGCCGCATTCCTCAGTCGCTCGGGCGCATTCGACTCGGGGTGGTCCAACAGGGTCATGATCGCCGAGTGCGACAAGGCCTTGGGCAGCCTGATCCCCCGACGAGGCTGGACGATCCCCGCGAGAGGATCGCCTTCAACCAAGCGCTCCCGGCGCAAAAAGCGATAGAACCCGCGCAACGCCGCAAGGCAGCGCGCCACCGAAGGCGGCGCGAGCTTCGTGCTGGTGAGCGATTCGACAAAGCATGCGACGGTCCTGCGGTCGACTCGATTCGGATCGCGCAGGCCATGCCGCAGCGCGAACGCGCAAAACTTAGCGATGTCCCGTCGATAGGCCTCGAGCGTGTTCATCGACAGCCCCGCCTCAACACGAAGATGATTCCAGTAGCGGTCCATCAACCCGTCCCACAAGGGTCCCTCAGCAGGATCAACTCCGTGCCGTTCGAGTGAACGCAAAGACATCCGTGGCTCCAAGGAAGATCGTCGCCGGAGGGCGTCTAACCCACCGAGACTATAGCGGGCCCAGTCGAAGGACGCAATAAATCTGCGGCATGACGCGCCCTTTACCTTGACACCCCTCCACCCGTCTCCTATAGTGAGAGTGCTGCGAGAGGTTGTCGCGTTGGTGAGGTTTCGAGCCACGCCCCACTGTCGCGAGCGATGCAATGGGCGCTCTCGAACGTCGCCGCCAACCCTTCTCAACCGCCTAAAAGTCCGGCAAGTTCACGACGGAGTCATCCATCCCGCGTAGTTGTCGATGCCCCTAGCTTCATTGTTGTGCCAACGCGTCGGAGGGTATTGCGCGGTCGCCCTGTGCCTGTTCTTCTTCCTCTGCCCAGTCACGTCTGCAGCCCCAGCCACCAAGCCGGCAAGCGGCGAGCGAACGGCTCCCGTCGACGACGGATCGGGCCATCCTGTTATCGACCAGGCGAAACGTTCGATCGAGGCGCAGGAGCCGGATCAGGCGATCCTGCTGCTCAAGCGTTTTCTCGGGGGCACACCGCCGTCTGAAACGATCGACGATGCCTATTATCTCTTGGGAGCGGCCTACTACAGCACCAGGGAATATGCGGACGCGGTGAAGACCCTGACACAACTGCTTCACGACTACCCTGAATCTGGACTGGTCGATCGCGCCAAACTGCTGCTGGCCAAATCGCACGCAGGCATGGGCAATATCGACCTGGCGTTGCCCCTGTTGGCACAAGTAAAAAGTCTGACTCAACAAGAAGATGTTAAGCTCGAAGCGCTCAAGCTCACCGGCGACTACTACCTGCAGAAGAAAGATTACTTGCGGGTCATTCGAGTGTGGGTCGAGGAGATGGGCCTGGCCCACGACGAGCAAGCTCAAGAGGCTCGCGCGCGCATCGCCGAGCTGATCAACGGACAGTCGGACCAAAAGACGCTTCAGCGCATCCGCGACGCGTACCTGAGCTCGTATCCGGGCGACCTCGCCCTCATACGGCTCATCGAGTTGCACCAGGCTCGCGGGGAAGATCACTTGCTCGAACGGGACATTCGCCTATTCCTGGACCAGTTTCCGTCTCACGACTACGCGGGAAAAGCGGCCGCCCTATTGGCTTCGGTGAAATTGAAGCTGAAGGCCCAGGAGCACGTCCTGGCCGCCGTGTTCCCGCTCTCGGGGAAGCTCGGGCCGTTTGGAACGGAAGTGCTCAACGGCATCCAGCTCGCCTTTGAAAAACACAAAGAAATTCCCGGTGCCGGCTCTGTGGGGTTGATCGTCAAGGACACCGAAGTCGAGCAGGCCGGATTCTTAACCGAGTTTTCCGACCTCTTGACCGAGCACCGGCCGCTCGCCGTCATCGGCCCTTTGCTGTCCAAGAACCTTCCCGTGATGGCGGAGATGGCGGAAAAAACCAAGACCCCGGTGATCACGCCGGCCGCGATGTTCCCGAACGTTCGGCGGTTGGGCGGCTATCTCTTCAACACCGCGCTCACGTACAACCTGCAAGCCAAGCGGATCGTCGACTTCGCGATGGGGGAGCAAGGGTATCGCCGCTTCGTCATCCTGCATCCCGACACGACGTACGGCCGCGAGCTTGCGAAGCTGTTCGCTCGCGAAGTTCGGCAGAGCAACGGGGAGATCATCGCGATCGAAGCGTACCCGGAAGGAGACACGGATTTCGGCCCGATCATCAAACGCGTGAAGGACGCCGATCTCAAAAAGTACGGGACTCAAGTCCGGCTGGATAATTCGGTGGCCCCCCTCAACCCGAGAGATCGGGCGACGCGGCGGATGCTTTACACGCCCGGCTTTGACGCGATCTTTATTCCTGGCCGCCACCGGGAGGTCAACTTGATCGCCCCGCAACTGGCCTTTCACGACGTGGCGGTTCCGTTGATCGGAACCAACGGATGGAACCATCAAGAACTGGGCCGTGTGGCGGATCGGACTCTGGACGGCAGCACGTTCGTGGACGGATTCTTCGTTGACAGTCCCAACGCAAACGTGCAGGATTTTGTGGACCGCTACCAGCGACGGTACCAAGCGACCCCGTCCCTCTTCGCAGCTCAGGGTTATGACGCCGCTGGGTTGGTGCTGGAGGCGCTGCGTCGGGGCGCCACGACAGGAGAGGCGGTGCGCGACTTTCTTGCCAGCCAGCACGGCCTTCCGACCTTGACCGGGCCGGCCAGCTTCGGGCCGGACGGCACGTTGAATCGACGTGTCCTGCTGCTTCAGATCAAGCGTGGCAAGCTCATCGAACTCGATTGATCAGAGCGTAGACGCATGAGTTCACTCTCGCAGATCCTCTACAAGCTGTCGTACATGGGGCTTCCTCTGCTCTTCGCCATGGTCCTCCATGAGTATGCGCACGGCTGGATGGCAGAGCGGGCCGGGGATTCGACCGCGCGGAGACAAGGGCGGCTGACCCTGAACCCGGTGGCCCACATCGATCCGGTCGGCACGATCCTGTTACCCTTGATGTGCCTGCTGCTGCCCGGGGGGTTCTTCCTGGGTTGGGCCAAGCCCGTGCCGGTCGACCCCAGTGCGTTTCGCAACCCGCGGCGGGACATGGCGCTGGTGGCCGCGGCGGGACCGGGTATGAATTTGGTCCTGGCCATCCTCAGCGCGATGCTCTATGCCGTTCTCGCGCACCTCTTGGAAGGGTACCGCGCATCCCCCGAGGACTCCGATCTCCAAAGCGCGCTCGTCGTCATGCTGTTGGTGCCGATCGCGCTGATGGCGCAATTCTCCGTGATCATCAACGTGCTCCTCATGCTGTTCAACCTGATCCCCATTCCGCCGCTGGACGGAGGCCGGATCCTCGCGAGCTTGCTGCCGGCCAGGCAAGCCTGGGCGCTGGCGCGTCTGGAGCCGTACGGGATGTTGATCGTCATGGCGCTGATCCTGCTGGACCCGCAACTCGGTATCATCCATTCCATCACCGGAACGCTGACGCACGATGTGGCGACTCGCCTCATGTCGACCGCGGTCGGGCTCGGAAACGGAGCGGGGGAATGACTCCGGCGCGCAACCGCGTGTTGAGCGGCATGCAGCCCAGCGGGTTGCTTCACCTGGGCAACTGGCTGGGCGCGCTCGAAAATTGGAAGGCGCTTCAGGAGCAGTACGACTGCTTCTTCTTCGTGGCGGACTGGCACGCGCTCTCGACCAACTACGCCGACACGAGCCGTATCAAGGAGTTCTCGCGGGCGTTGTTAGTCGACTGGCTCGCCGCCGGCATCGATCCCGCTCGCTCGACCGTGTTCGTGCAATCCCGGGTGCCCGATCACGCGGTCCTGCACCTGCTATTCTCGATGATCATCCCGATCTCTTGGCTCGAACGCAATCCGACCTACAAAGAGAAGCAGGAGGAGATCAAAGAACGCGACCTCGGCACCTACGGCTTCCTCGGGTATCCGGTCCTGCAGGCCGCCGACATCTTGATCTACAAGCCGGACTTCGTGCCGGTGGGCAAAGACCAGTTGCCGCATCTCGAGCTGACCCGCGAGCTGGCCCGACGGTTCAACAGTCTCTACCGTCCCGTCTTTCCCGAGCCCATGGAGCACCTCACGAAGTTTCCGAAGGTGCTCGGGACCGACGGTCGCAAGATGAGCAAAAGCTACGGCAACACGATCAACCTGTCGGACCCGGAGCCCGTTGTTCGGCAGAAACTCAAAACCATGGTGACGGATCCCGCGCGCGTCCGGCGCACTGATCCAGGCAATCCCGACGTCTGTCCGGTCTACGATTTCCACAAGATCTTTTCGACCCAGCCGGTCATCGATCAGGTGAATCGCGAGTGTCGCACCGCCGCCATCGGGTGCATCGAGTGCAAGAAGCTGGTGGCCGACCGCATCGTGGATCGGATGGCGCCCATGTGGGAGGCCAGAGAGAAGCTGACAACGCAGCCGGCTATGTTGGACGACATCGTTGCCGAGGGTAGCCGTCGGGCGAGCGCGGTGTCGAGCCACACGTTGGAGGAAGTCAGAGACGCGATGAACCTCTAACCAAGGGGGGGAGAGTGAACACACTAGGCAGGACGCTGACGTTCACGATGCAGGGCTTGGCGGCTCTTATCCTGTGGAGCGGATGCGCCACGAACATGAACGGCGATCATCAGTCCGTCACGATCTTCACCACTCCACCGGAGGCTAAAGTGATGGTCGACGAACGCGTCCACCTCACATCACCCGGGACCGTCTCGCTCAGCCGGAAGGCGGATCACACGGCGTACATCGAGAAAGAGGGCTACGAGCCGGAGACGCTGACCATCGGACGAACGTGGTCCTGGTGGGTTCTCGGCAATATCCCCTGTTTGTTTTTCGTCGTGAAATGCTGGAACACAGATCTGGAGAGCGGGGGCTACTACGTCTTCGACGATGAGGTCCGCGTCACCTTGAGTCCGCGAACACGACCGGAACCGGGGGGGTTCCCCCTCAATCCATAGTCATGGGAACACCTTGTCGACCTCGACCTCTCGTGGCTTGGCCCGGTGGCCTCGCCCTGTGTGGGCTCATCTTGAGCCCGTCGACAAGTCTTGCAGCCGACCCGCCCTGCGACATTTATCCGCCTGGGAAACAGCTCACATGCGCCGCCATCTGGAAACAGCTCAACGACGAAGGCGCCAAGGAGATCGCCGAGTTCGGGTTGGCCCAGCAGAAGCGGCGCGACGATGGCAAGATGACGGCCGAGCAACACCTGGCCGAGAATATGGCGTTTATCAGGCAGGCCACTCAGAAGCGGCTACAGCGGCTCCACGAGCGGATGGCCAAGGAATAAGTAGGCAGGCAAGCCTATTCGGACCTCATTGAACGGTCTTCGTGGCTCCCACATCGACGTTTGCTCTCGCACCGCCTGGGTATGTTCCGCGTCTCACGCGTCGCGTATCACCCACCTACTAGAGAGTTTGCGGTTTAGGTTCTTGGGGCACCTTGCCGGCCGATTCCAACAAATCTCGCCCCACGATGATGGGCGCCTTGAAATGGATCGCCAGCGCGATCGAGTCCGATGAACGGCTGTCGAACACTTTGACCTCGTCTTTGTACGCCACTGAGAGCGCTCCGTAATACGTGCCTTCCTTCAGCGTGATGACGGTCTGTGTGACCTTGGCTCCGAAGGTCTGCAAGATGGTGTGCATGAGGTCGTGCGACAACGGGCGCGCCGTCTTCTCGCCGCTGAGCGCGCCATGAATCGAGCTCGCCACGGTAAAATCGACGAAGATCGGGATGGCCTTGCCTTCCGCCTTCAGCAACACCACCG
>CAZZPI010000010.1:8669-15699 GCA_964655865.1 uncultured Nitrospiraceae bacterium | reverse complement strand
GGAGTCCCGCCCATCATGTCGTACAACGTCATGTTATTGAGTAGCTGGTAGATGCTTTCCTGAACCTTCAATAAGGGAGTGCGGATCGTGCAGTGTTCTCGCTGCATACACAGCCCAGTCTCAGCGTCGTGCGTGCAGTCCATGATGCCGAGCGGACCCTCTATAGTTTCCAGCACCTGGGCGATCGTGATGTCTCGGGCATTCTTCGCCAAGAGATAGCCGCCCTTGGGGCCGTTGTGGCTTTCGACCAACCCGGCTTTCGCAAGAGTCTGAAGAACCTTGGCTAACAGCTCCACTGGTATGTTGTACTCCTCGGCGATCTCCTTGGTATTGACGATACGAGCCCGCGATAGCTCTCCGAACTGGACTGAAGCGATATGTTGGAGCGCCATGAGCCCATAGTCCGCCTTTTTTGAGAGCTTTAACATAACCTATTGCCGATTACCTGTTGCCGATTCACATAATCGGAGACTATAATGATCGGAGACCGACATAGTCGGATATAAGTTAGCTTGTTAGCACATGCCCTGTCAAGGGGAGGCTAAGGAGAGTAACGGACCTAGCCAACGATCGATTATCGCCACCTTAAATCCTTATGAGAGGTACCTGTGGGCGGCACTAATCCATATATCGAGAAATCCGAGGTTGAACTTCCGAAGGCTCCTTATACGGTCGCCTTCATCGCCCCCGACGGGACTGTGACGAAAGTTGAGGTTCAGCCGGATAAGATCCCGTACGGGCCGACAGGTCTCCCCGGAAGCATCTTGGATATAGCGATGGGAAATGGAGTCGAGCTGGAACACGTGTGTGGCGGAGTCTGTGCCTGCTCCACCTGCCATGTGATCGTGAAGCAAGGTCTGGACACCTGCAACGAAGCGACAGATGACGAGAATGACCAGCTCGATGAGGCTCCGGTCATTACGTTGCAATCGCGACTCGGTTGTCAATGCGTGCCGAACGGGACGAAAGAGATCGTGGTCGAGATTCCCGCCGTTAATAAGAACCTCGTCAAGGAAGGACACTGATTAGTCGTACGTTTCCACCCGTACCTGCCGTCGGTCGAAGCCCAGCTCATCGGTGAAAAACGCGCGCATCGGTCGCACGAAGGCCTTGATTCCGCAGATCATGGGAAGGAAATCCCGCCGCTTCCCCAGGATAGTACGCAACGCCTCGCTGATGGCTGCGACCTCGGCCTCCGGCGGCGTGTTGGGAGAAAAAACCAACGGAAAATAGCGAAATTCACCGCAACGACAGGCGAGAGAGAGCAGTTCCGTATGGTAAAGGAGCTCCTCCTCTTGAGGAGCGGACGCGAGCAGCAGGACCGGATGGCCCGACCCGCGCGACAAGAAGAGTTGTTGCAGCATGCAGTGAAACGGTACTAACCCGGAATAGCGTGCGATGAGAACTAGCTCCTTGTCGGGCGGGTCGGGCAGGGTAAAGCTGCCGTAGGGACCTGAGAGGGACACTTCGGAGCCCTCGTGCAGCGAGTAGAGGTAGCCGGAACCGAGCCCGCCAGGGACGCGATCGAACACCAGCGTCAATTCCCCTGAATTCGACGCCGGCTTGGCCAAGGTGTACGCGCGATTCATAGGCGGTCGGTCTCCAACCGGCAATTTCAGGGAGACCCATTGCCCCGGCTTGAAGGGGAAAGGTCGGTCGAGCGGGGCAAGGACCAATTCCCGTACGTGTCGGGTAACGTCGCGGACTCGTACGACGTGCGTTCGCTGGGTGCAGTCGGCCATCGGGTCAAGGGATGTTTAGGCTCTCTTATCAAAACCGAACGGTCTTGAGAAGATGGTTTATTCGCTCATCTGAGGCGGCTCCGCGGGATTGTGTACAACCAACAGGTAGCATGTTATAGATACGCGCCCAAATCATGGACCTCGCGCGTGTCATGCGCCGCAAGCGAGCTCCCCGCAAGAGATCTGAATAATGAGCCAAGTCCGCGTACGCTTCGCACCCAGCCCGACCGGCTTCCTGCACATCGGAGGAGTCCGCACGGCGCTGTTTAACTGGTTGTTCGCGCGGCAACGGAAGGGCGCGTTCATCCTTCGGATCGAAGATACGGATCAAAGTCGCTCCACCGAAGAATCCATCCAGGCCATTCTCGAGGGCATGAAGTGGGTCGGTCTCGATTGGGACGAGGGCCCCTACCGGCAGACGGACCGCATGGAGCTGTACCGCCGGCACGCCCTGCAGCTATTCGAGCGGGGGCAGGCGTACTGGTGCGTGTGTAGGGCGGAAGACCTCGAGGCTCGTCGCAAGGAAGCCGAGGCCAAGGGGCTTTCGCCGAGGTACGATGGTCGCTGCCGTAGTCTGGGCATCCAGAATTCAACCGGCGAAGCGGCGCTCCGCTTCAGAGCCCCGCAAGAAGGGCAAACCGTCATCGAAGACCTCATTAAGGGACGAGTGGTGTTCGACAACGCGCTGCTGGATGATTTGATCATCCTGCGCTCCAACGGCTATCCCACCTATAATTTTTCGGTGGTGGTCGATGATGCCTTGATGGGAATAACCCATGTCATCCGTGGCGACGATCACCTCACCAACACGCCGAGGCAAGTCCCCATCTTCCAGGCGCTGGGTTATTCGCTGCCCCGGTTCGGCCACCTCCCGATGATTCTGGGCGCGGACAAAGCCCGGCTGTCCAAGCGCCATGGCGCGACGTCAATCATGGCGTACAAGGAGATGGGTTATCTGCCCGAAGCGATGCTCAATTATCTGGTACGGCTGGGCTGGTCGCACGGCGATCAAGAAATCTTCACGCGCGATGAGCTGATCGAAAAATTTTCGTTCGACCAAGTACAGGCCTCTGCAGCCGTGTTCAATCCTGACAAACTCCTCTGGATGAATGCCCATTATCTCCAGCATAGTCATCCCGGTCGTGTCGCGCAGGCGCTCACCCCGTTCCTCGAACAAGCGGGTTTAGGGAGCGAACTCAGAGCCGCTTCTCCCGCCTGGTTGGAACAGTTGGTCGTGCTAGTGCGGGAACGGACCAAGACGCTCATCGACATGGTGCACTGGGTGACACCCTATTTCGGACAGGACGTGATGATGGAAGAAGAAGCCGCGAAGAAATTTCTCACGCCAGCCTCCGCGCGGCCTCTCATCGAGCTCACGGCGCGCTTCGAGGGGCTGCCGCAATTTTCGAAAGCCATATGGGAGGAGACCTTCAAGAAGTTCGTCGAGGAGAAGAACATAAAGATGGGACAGGTCGCCCAACCCGTCCGTGTCGCTTTAACCGGCCGCACCGCAAGCCCGGGTCTCTTCGAGGTGATGGAAATTCTGGGACGGGAGCGGACGCTCCATCGCCTACAGAAAGGAATCGAACGCGCACAGGGCCCCAGTCTTGACGACCCGCGCGCCCATATATTAGGGTGACGCTCGGTTGGGGGATCGTCTAGCGGTAGGACGCCAGACTCTGGATCTGGCTACCTAGGTTCGAGTCCTAGTCCCCCAGCCAAATCTTTGGCGCGACAGAGGATACCGGTTTATCAACTAACCGGCAGTGCCGCGTCAGCCGTCCCTTCCGGCCGTGGCAATGTCTCACCGGAAGCGGTGTCGCGCAGCGACCCCTTTTCATGGCTTGGAACATCGTGGCCCATTGGTACAACTGGCGCGCCATTGCCCGATCGCTGATAGACCGGCGGTTTCTGTTGCGCCAAGTATCCGTGCTGGGGGATCGTCTAGTGGTAGGACGTCAGACTTTGGATCTGACTACCCAGGTTCGAATCCTGGTCCCCCAGCCACCGTTCCCAGATCGCGCAAATCCCCCGAGGTCCGTGCCTAGCCGGCCGAGAGCGTAATGTGCCGGAGGGAACCGTTACGGCCGTGGCGCGTTACGCTGCCACGGCCATCAGGAGTTTCTTCACTTGGCTGTGGGCGAGCGCCACTTCCGGCGCCCTTTGAAGAGCCTCGTAGTAGCAGCGAGCGAACCCGTCGCCTTCCTCTGAGGGTTGAATCAGCGTCCGCACCTGCTCCTTGAGGCGCTCCGCCTGCGCGAGCGTGACCTCGCCTTTGCCCTCAAGCAGTTCATCGAGTTGAACCAGCGCGTCGCAGAACGGATGGAGCCACGTAAACCACGGGTCGTGCAGGGCAAGTTCCAAGAGTTCCCCGTTGGAAGGCACGCGGCCATGAATCCGTTCATAGGTGATCTGTTCCGCCACGATCAGGGCCTTGTGAAGCTCTAGCAACCCCTGGCGGAGATCCTGGAGCGTCCGTTGAACGGGCAAAGGGAGGGCGCAGGACCGGGACCGACGAGATGAACTCATAGCACGATTCTAGCAGGTCAGAATCGGCCGGCAAGAACTCGATCAGAGTTATCGTCCCAAGCGCCCGGCGCCACTGGGAGAACCTGACCCGAAGGCGGGTCCCGGCGAGAATGGCACCACCGGTGCAATTCGCTGCTGGGGCATGAGGGGACCGTTCGGATTGAAGGGGAGTACCGGCGCGGGTGTGAGATTGTTGGGCGGCGTCGGCGAGCCGAACGTTGAAATCGTGCCGGTCGTCATGTCGCCCCCTGGGCTCATAAAAGAATAAGACTGAATGCCGCCCCCCAGCTCAGTAATCGTACCCGTGTTCCCGTGCGAATCGGAGTAGATCGCGAAGTTGTCTCCGAGCTGAGTGATCGTTCCGCTGGTGCCGTCGCTACTCTGAAACACGCTGATCTGAGCGTGGAGATTGGCGGACGCGACAACCGATAGCAAGCTGACGGCCGACGGCAGCAGGATTGATCGCATCGTCATGGAAACACCTCCTGGCAAAGCGCATTTAACTTCATTCTACTCTCCGCACTCGTGACAATGGGAGTAGGTCGATCCCCGTATGGCCACACCCGCCGGCGATTGAGTTCCCGAAGCACCAGGAACCGCTTGCACAGACTGTAGAGAGCGAACTTGCGTGACGGACAGGCGCATGCAGGCAAGGGTGAGCATCCAGCCTCAACATCGTGTTGTCGAAGCGCATCACGTCATTGAGCCGCCGTGGGGTAATGGTCATCGTGGGCGATTTGGACGGGCTTTTCAGCTCATTCTACAGGCTTCCGAGGAAGGCGCGCCATACGCTCGCCAGATCGTGGCCGTAGACCCAATAGTAATATGTCGTACCCACGAGGGCATGCGAAACGGCCAGAGGCCAGAGCAGTCGATAGCGGAGATATAAGAAGCTCCACAGGATCCCGCCCAGGGCTGCCAGGAACACGATCCAGAAATCAGCGGTGTGGACCAGGCCGAAGAACAGCCCATTCAGCCCGGACAGGGCCAGCGGATGGAGCGACGGAAAGAGCGTTCGCACGCGGCCAAGCAAGTAGAACTGAAAGAGGATCTGCTGGAGCAAAGCCCAAGGCAAATACAACAGGATGGCGGTGGGAATGTACGGGTGGAGAATTCTTGCCTTTGCTCCAGGCCAACCTGCACCTTGGTAGCCGATCCCAATTCCTACGACCAAAAAGAGGAGTAGCGCCGGTGCCGTGAGGGCCGTCGTGACCGCCACACACCGCCACCACCCCGGCTGTTCTCCCTCGACCGGCCACTGCGCCCAGATATGAGTCCTGGTGGAGCTCGCATTGAAGAGCACGAGACTCACCGCAAATACAGCGAGGCCGAGATCCACGAAGATGGGTCGTCGTGGAAACAGCGCCAGGAAACCGCTCGATAAGACTCCCAAGCTCACCAGCTCAACCGCTACCCTTTGTCGTAGAGGCATACAGCAGCCCGGGACCGCTCCGGCAGTGAATCACCGCGCACCAGTTTTACGCCTGAGCGATCATACACACTCGATCCCCACACCTCGAGCGCTTTTGGAGGCCTTGCGGGATTGCTATCCACTGACATCTTTGGGCCCGGGTAGTAAAGACCTTTGGTATGCGGTACAGTTCGGCTCAACCCGCTCGGAGGACGGTCTTATGCGATGCGCTCAACTCTACTCACGATTCCTTGCCGGCACGGCCCTCATCTTATTTTCTTGCACGCCTATGACAGGGAGACCACCCATGGAACACTCGCGCCTCGCGGAAATTTTTGATGCCCACGTTGCCCACGAGTTCGTAGACAAGGATGTCGACGCGACGATGCAGACGATGACGGCCGAACCGTATCTGCTTCACCTGCCCACGCTCACCGGCGACGGCCGTGCCGCCGTTCGCCGCTTTTACGAACAGTTCTTCGTCGGGAAATGGCCCGCCGATACCACGGTGATTCGCATCTCGCGCACCGACGGCACGGATCAGGTAGTAGATGAGCTCATCGTCAGTTTTACCCATAATGTGCCGCTCGAGTTCATGCTGCCCGGAGTGCCGCCCACCGGGAAACATGTCGACCTGCCTCATGTCGTGGTCATGAAGTTCGAGAACGGAAAGATCGCCCATGAGCACATCTATTGGGATCAAGGGTCGCTCCTGGCCCAAGTCGGGCTGTTGGACCCCAAGCTCGTGCCCGTCATCGGAGCCGAGCAAGCGTCCGCCTTGCGAGCCAAAACAACCCGGTAGAGCCACTCTCATCCGATCGTGGTCTCGGGATAAGGCTGTCGGCTAGATGGAAGGTCGATTCATGCGTCAAGGCCCAATCCAGTGAGGGCAGGCTATCCAAGGGCCTAAGGCGACGGTTCAGTTCGATAGGAGACAGATCTGTGGACGAGCACTGTTCCTTGACCGGGGAGCCCTGTCACGGTACAAGGGCGGCCGCGTGACCACTACCGTCGTCATCGTTTTTGCGGTCGTGTACCTCGGAATGATCCTCGGGGGGCTGCCGTTTTTTCAGCTTGACCGCACCGGCATCGCGGTGCTCGGGGCGATCGCTCTTGTGGCCGCGGGCGACGTCAGCCTTGAGCAAGCGGGCCGCTCGATCCACACGCCCACGTTGCTCCTGCTCTTCGCCTTCATGGTTCTATCGGCCCAATTGCGTCTCGGCGGGTTCTACACCTTCGTGACGCTTCGGCTTGCCGCGCTACCGCTGAGACCGCCGTTGCTGCTCGGCGTCCTGATCGCGGTCGTGGGCGCGTTGGCATCCGTGTTCAGCAACGACATCATCTGCCT
>CAZZPI010000010.1:0-8659 GCA_964655865.1 uncultured Nitrospiraceae bacterium | reverse complement strand
CGTGGACGCGTGTCTCAAGCGCCGGCTCGATCCGGTGCCCTATTTGTTGTCGCTCGCCTGCGCGGCCAACATCGGCTCGGCCCTCACGCTCATCGGCAACCCACAGAACATGCTCATCGGCGAATCGCTCCATCTTTCTTTCGGCGGCTATCTGGTTGATGCGGCGTTGCCGGTGCTGCTTGGGCTGGCAGTGACGTGGGCGATCATCGCGCTTCAGGTCCGTGGTCTTTGGGAGGCCTCCGCCTCCTTGACGACCGCGCATGCCGAGTTGGAGCGGCGCGAGGAAGGCCCTGCACACTTCGACCGCTGGCAGACCACCAAAGGGCTCACGGTCGCAGCCGCTCTGGTGGTGGTTTTCCTCGCCGCGCCCTGGCCACGGGAGCTTGCCTCCCTCGCGGGTGCCGGGGTTTTGCTCTTAAGCCGCCGCCTCCACTCGCGCCGCATGCTGGGGCTCGTCGACTGGGAGCTCTTGGTCCTCTTTATTGGACTCTTCGTGGTCAATCGCGCATTCCAGGAGACAGGCCTGACGGCGGAGGCGGTCAAGGCGCTCGCCGACGCGGGCCTGCATATTGAGCAGCCGGGGCCCCTGTTTCTGATGACCTTTGTGCTGAGCAACATCGTGTCCAATGTGCCTGCCGTGATGCTCTTGCTTCCGCTCGCCACCCACCCCATGGCGGGGACGTTGTTGGCGCTCTCAAGCACGCTGGCCGGCAACTTGCTCATTGTCGGCAGCATCGCGAACATCATCGTGGTGGACGCAGCCGCGCGGCAGGGAGTGCAGATCGACTGGCACCGGCACGCGCGCGTCGGCGTACCAGTCACGCTGGCGACCCTCGCCCTGTCCGGCCTCTATCTGTGGCTGCGGCTCTCTTGATCGATTCGACAGTGAAGATCGCTTGGGGCAAGAAGTCCCGACAGCGACGGGATCGATTTCAGTGCAGGAATCTCTTGACTCAATCGGTTCAGAGGTCTACCGTACGGCCTGTGGGAGGAGTGAAACGCCCCGAGGGATTATGGGTCATCAGGGGGTCGAGCGCTGAGGATGGTGTGCAAGCCCAGCTTGGACTGGGAAGCCTAAAGTCCTCCCAAGACCACCACCGTACCTAACCGCTCTCGGTAGGTGCGTGCTCCTCCCACCCTAATTCCTCTTTCTCCTCGGTACTTCGTTTCTGAGTCCGCAACCGGTCCCAGGGTTGTTCATCGGCTCGGGCGTCATGCGCGCCATCCAGCGTTTCGGGAAACAGTTGCAGCGACTCCGAACCCGTGCCGGACTCACGCACGAGCAGTTGGCCGTGAAGGCAGGTCTCGCTCGCGTGTACGTGGCCAAGCTGGAACAGGGGGACCACGATCCGTCGCTCAGCACGCTGGCGCGGTTGGCGAACGTGTTGCGCGTGTCGGTGACGGAGTTATTGGGGGAGAGCGTGAGTCATCGCGTGTGGTGGCAGGTTGGAGAGAGCCGCTTTCCGACGCGAACCGAGGCCGAAGACCACGCCCGCGCCATGAGTGAGCTGTTCGTCGCGCGGTTTCAGCAGACCAAGGCGGAAGGTCTCACGCGTCGTCTCTTCCCTGTGCGCGAGACGACCTCATGAGCCGGACACTCACTCCTCGCTCATTCCATCACAGGTCGTAATAGAGCACGACAGAAGTCTTCCCGCACTTGCTGCAGGTGCCTTGTTTCGTCATCGGGATTTCCCCCGCGCCTTCCGCGGCCTTGATCTGCGCGTCATCCGATCGGGCGACTTTGTTGTAGCAGTCGCTACAGTAGGCGGCTGTCTGTCCCATACTCCCTCCTTGGATGGTAGGGGCCTGACGCTACTGCGACATCGTCACCCAAAGCCTAGCACTGCCTGCCCGCTCGTCAACCGCACGACCGCGAGATCATGGTGCGATGGTTCAATGGAATTGAGTGCTCCAAGTGGCCTCTGCGACTCTGAACGAAAGGGTGCGGATGTCCTCTCGCGTCCTGCCTTCCCGAGCGGCTTCCTTCCTCATCCGCCTTCTGACGGGACCCGCACGGCTTGCCAGGTCGTGACATGTCCTTGCTCGAAGTAGACGCGGAACTCAGCCGTGTTGCAAGGGTTCTTTCCGCCGGGCGGATAGAGCCACACTTCGACCGGTCTGCCCTGGTGCGTGATGGTCTTTTTGCAGATCGGGTGGCCCATGGCGAGGAGAACCTGATCGTGATCCATGCCGTTGACCAGGTAATTGCGGTCGATGGCGCGCTTGATGGCCTCGGGGTAGGCGGGATACTTCTCCTGCATGAGCCGGGATCGTTCGGCGTCGCAGGCGAGGAGGAAAAGAAGTGGGAGCAAAATCAGTGTTCGTGTCTGCACGTCGATGCGATTCCCCTCTCTGGATTGACGGCGCGCTAGCGCGGTTGAGCGGCCTTTTGGATTCTGGCCCAGGTGTCTTTGAGAGAGACTGTCCGGTTGAACACCAGGGGGGGCGAGGACGAGTCGAGGTCCACACAGAAATAGCCGAGTCGCTCGAACTGGTAGCGACTGCCGGGCGTCGCCTGCTTGAGACTCGGTTCAACCTTGCAGCCCGCGAGCGACTCGATCGACTGCTTGTTCAGATACAGGGTCCAGTCATGGTCGGGCGGGACCTTGGCGAGGTCCGTGACGAGCAGTTTGTCGTACAGCCGCACCTCCGCTTCGAGCGCATGGTCCGCCGAGACCCAATGGATCGTGCTTTTGACCTTGCGCTGCGCTTGGGGAGCGCCGCTCCGCGTATCGGGATCGTAGGTGCAATGCAGTTCCGTGACCAGGCCGGTGCGCGGATCCTTCCGGACGTCTACACATTTGATGATGTAGGCATAGCGCAAACGGACCTCGCGGCCGGGCGCCAGCCGGAAGAAATCCTTCGGGGGGTCCTCCCGGAAGTCGTCTTGCTCGATGAAGAGCACGCGCGAGAAGGGCACCTTGCGGGTTCCGGCGGCTGGATCTTCCGGATTGTTGACCGCCTCGAGGTCTTCCTGTCGGCCCTCGGGGTAGTTGTCGATCACGAGGCGGAGGGGCCGCAGCACCGCCATGACGCGCGGCGCCCGCTTGTTCAAATCCTCGCGGATGAAATGCTCCAACATGGACATCTCGACGACCGCGTCGCGCTTGGCCACCCCGATGGCCTCGCAAAATGCGCGGATGGCCTCCGGCGTACAGCCTCTCCGGCGCAGGCCTTTGATCGTCGGCAGGCGTGGATCGTCCCACCCATTGACGAGCTTTCGCTCCACCAGCTCGAGCAAACGCCGCTTGCTCATCACCGTGTTGGTGAGGTTCAAGCGCGCGAATTCGATCTGCTGCGGCTGGTGCGGGGTCTCGCATTCGCGGACCACCCAGTCGTACAAGGGACGATGATCTTCGAACTCCAACGTACAGATCGAGTGGGTGATGCCCTCGACGGCGTCGGAGAGCGGATGGGCGTAATCGTACGAGGGATAGATGCACCATTGGGGTCCGGTGCGGTAGTGCGACGCATGCCGAATTCGGTAGAGCACCGGATCGCGCAGATTGATGTTTGGCGAGGCCATGTCGATCTTTGCGCGCAGGACATGGGTCCCATCCGCGAATTTACCGGCCCGCATGCCTTGGAAGAGAACCAGATTGTCCTCCGCCGTCCTGCCCCGGTAGGGGCTGTCTTTACCGGGCTCGGTGAGGGTGCCGCGATACTGTCGGATTTCGTCCGCCGTAAGACTGTCGACGTATGCCTTTCCTTTTCGGATCAGTTGGACCGCGTACTGGTAGAGCTGCTCGAAATAGTCCGAGGCATAAAACAGCTTCCCCTGCCAGTCGAATCCAAGCCAACGGACATCTTCCTGGATGGCCTCGACGTATTCCGGGTCTTCAGTGGTTGGGTTGGTGTCGTCGAAGCGCAGATGGCAGACACCGCGGTTCTCCTGGGCGATGCCGAAGTTGAGACAAATCGACTTGGCGTGACCGATGTGGAGATACCCGTTCGGTTCGGGCGGAAATCGCGTGACGACGCGGCCGCCGTGCTTCCCGGCCGCGACGTCCGCAGCCACGATATCACGGATGAAGTTTGAGGCAGGGTGGGTTGCAGGGTCCGTCATGATCGATCAGGAGCCGCTCTCGCATGACTTACGTGCGCGTATTTTTATCACAGAGAGAGGGGAAGAAGGAACAGAAGGGTGAGCCTCCTTCCGGCAGACACACGGACTGGTGCGGCCGATGGAGAGATCCTTATGGCTTGTGTGCTCAGACGAGGGGTGGGTGGCTACGCCGCCTGCGGTGTAGGCATTTGAATGACGGTGAAGTCCTTCTGCGCCAAGAGCTTGCCGTCCATGAGAAGGCGAAACTCGTACCGGCCGGGGGCGGGGAAGACGATAGCCGGCACATTGATGCCGAAGTCCGAGATCTGCAGCCGATCGGGAATGTCGATGTTTGGCAACGTGGCCCGACAGAGCAGTTGTCCTTCGTTGAGATATACCAAGTCGATTTCGAAGTGATAGGACCCTTCCGCATCCGTTAAGCAGAAGTAGAGCCCCATTTGTTGATGTTGAAACGGAAAACTGATCGACTGGAGGTGCGTGAACAGCCCGATCAGGCTCTTTTTCTTGGTCAGGCTATCCTCGATGACGTGGTCGCATACCAGGAAGGCTTGCACGCTCGGCTTCACGAAATCCGTCATGGCTGCTATTGTACGAGAGTGGACGGTAAAGTCCAAACCGTTTCCGAGAGAGATCTTCCGACGCGTGCGATGCGTGATTCTAGCATCAGGCCGTCACCGCATCGGCGTGATTCGAATCAAGGTCCGAACGAGAGGAGCAGCCATGGCTGAAGGCAGGAGTGCCGAACTTCGGAAGTCCAAACGGTTTCTTCTCGAAGCGTCGGTCGCCTTTACCGGTGTCGAAGTGATCCATGAAGGAGAGGGCACGCTCTACAACCTGTCCAGCAGCGGCTGCGCCGTTCGGTCCAAGTCTGCCGTGCAGACCGGCACGTACTTGTCTCTCAGGATTCATGTGCCGAACCGCTCATCGCCGTTGCTGGTCCAATTGGCCGCGGTGCGTTGGACCGACCGACACCAGTTCGGACTGCAGTTCCTTCTGCTCCAACCCGACGAACAAACCTGCCTCGCGGAGCTCCTTGCCAAGCTCGGCGAGCCCGGCACGTCCTCGCGGCGGTCGTGACGAGAATCGAATGAATGGTGTACAAGGCGTCCAGATGCGCCTCGGCGCGGCGCCACGCGCGCGCCGGCTATCCGATCACTGCGGTGCCCCCACGGGCCTCGAAAACTTCGCCGAAGACCGCCAACCCTGAGCCGACGCGACAATAGTGCGAGGTGATCTCGACCGGCAGCCCTTGGTGCGAGAAGAACTTTCCTGTCACGACATGGACGGTTCCACTCTGCGGGACCGTCGCTTCCAGCACGGTGTCCCCGTTCTGCTGGTCGCTTACCTTCACCCACGCGGGTCCTGAGAAGAGGGACAACGAGGCCGGGCTGGTGGTGACGGCGAACCGAGTTTGATGATTGAAGGCCCAGGCGTTTCGCCGGAGGTGGGCAAGATGAACGGCGGATTCGTCGTAGAAATCCATGGTCAGCAGCAGCCGATCGTCATCGGGAGTGATTTCCAGCACGATCTGCTCTTTCCCTTGAATGCGGATCACTCCGTTCGTGTTCCGGAAACTGTTGGTGCCGAGCTTGAGCTCCAATCCCGGCTTGAGCTTGCCTTGGTCCGTTGCCGTGGCGACCTTTCCGGGGTCAATCATGCTTGGGATCGTGGAAGAGACTCGATAGTTGGATGAGAGGGTCTTACGCGCATACCGTCCGAGGTCGCAAATCGGAGCGTGCCGGGCCGGTCCAGAAACTAGGCCTTCCGAGGGGGCGCTGTCAAGTCTCTCCTGAGCAACGTAAGTCGGACGCGCTTGCTGCCGAGCCGTCACCGAAGAGGAGACCCTTCGACTCCTTCCGTGTTGGTGGCCGTGACGAAGACGCAGACGGTCGCCTCGGGTTTCTGTTTGAGCGGGATTGAAATGGTTTGGGTGATCGCGCCGCCTCCCGTCTCGCGCGAGGCCGGAACCTCCCTCGCGCGCACGGGGCCGGCGCCCATGTCGTAGTAGATGGTCGTTTTTGCAAGGTTCGTGAGCGGCAATCCGGCGGCGTTGGTCGTGGGTTCCGTATAGCTGACGGTCACGGTGGGGTCGGTGGCGGTCACTCGTTTGGTGCTCGAGACCCGGCAGCTGAATGGGCTGGCCGGTTGCGGCGAGGGAACCTGCGAACAGGCCACTAGGAGCTGACACAGCGAGAACACAGCGATAACCGAAGAGACCGTCTTGGAGAGCTTGCCTCCGGTCATTTGGACCTGCACAGCGGCGAAGCTTACGACACCTTGAACGCGGAGACAAGCCGTTTTGTGACAGAGCACCCTTGCGATGCGGAGCATGCGCGCGATTTCGACCGGAAGAGTGCGCGTGAAGGTCTTCCGCGTTCTTAAGGCCACGTCACTCTCACGTGATGGCCGCGCAACGCGCGCGTTGAAACCTCGCTGACCCTATGTTAGAGTCGCGCCACTGCCGAGTGATCTTGCCGTTGATGAACTGATTAGGTCCCATCGTCTAGCCCGGCCTAGGACGGAGCCCTCTCAAGGCTCAGACACGGGTTCGAATCCCGTTGGGACCACCAATTGTCAGTTCGCCCCCTGGCGGCCACGAGCCGCCAGGGGTTTTCGTAATCCAGCCGCACGGTTCGGCCCGCCAGCCGAAGGTTCGAGCCAATCCGGATCGTCAACTCCTTGAGCGAGTCCAGATTGTCCGCGCAAGCCACGGAATGGGCCCGGTGAGCCGCGCGGATGAACCGCGCCAGCGGTTCGAGCCAATGATTCCCCTGCCGCTCAACCTCCGCGAGCCGCGCCGCCACTGCCGACTTCTCCAGCAGGAGCTTTTCCTTTCGTCCGGCATACTCCTCCCGTGAGATCAACCCATCTATAAGTGGGTGTCAAGAAGCCGATCGAGCTTCGCGTCCAGCGCGGCGAGCTTGGCTTTGAGCGGTTGAGCGGCAGCGCCCGACGCCTGGGCTTCAGTCTCCTTCCACTCCTCGATCTGCCTCAGCATGTTCTCAGCCCAGGCGTCGGGCAGGGAGGCGGTTTGAACGGCCAGCCGAAGCTGAGCGGCCAGGGCCTCCTCGCGCACGTAGCGCTGTGAACAGGGCCCCTTCTTCTTGGTGCAGTGGTAGTAGTGGTGGCCCTTCTGCCGCTCAGCGGTGATGGCGCACCCGCACTCGCCGCAGTGCAACAGGCCCACGAAAGGAAAGAGGTGCCGTCTCTTGGATTGAGGCCGTCCCCGCCGCGCCATCACCTGCTGGACCCGTTCAAACACCTCCCGGGGAATCAGTGGCTCATGGGAGCCCTGGTACAGCTCGCCGTTGAAGTGGAATAGGCCAATGTAGAACTGGTTCATGAGGAGCCGTTTCACGCTCGCAAGCACCGGGGGCTTCCCCGCGCGGCTCACCAGGCCCCACGACGCGACAAGGGTTCGGATCTGTTGGAGTGTGTAGCGACCTGACGCGTACGCCTCGAACATCTGGCGGGGGAGCGGCGCGGTGGCCGGGTCCACCACGATGGTACGGAGCCGGGGCTCGTTCAAATACCCGACCGGCGGCTTGCCGGGGAACTCGCCCCGGCGAAGCTTCTGGCGGATGCCACGCCAGATGTTCTCGATCAGGTTGTCCACATAATACTTCGACTGCCCAAACGCGATCGTCAGCATGAACTTGCCCTGTGGGGTGTTCTCGAACCAGAATGTCGGGAACTTGAGCGACGAGAGTTTGCCCGTATCTAGGAGATAGACGATCCGCCCGCCGTCCACCGAGTTCCGGGCCAACCGGTCGGGGTGCCAGGCGAGCAAGCCGGCCGGTCCCTCCCGCTCGGCCAGTTCGATCATCCGGTTGAAGACGGGACGGCCCGGAACCTTGGCCGACATGGACTCGGTGAACTCTTGGGCAATCGTGAGCCGCTCCTTCCGGGCAAACTCTCGGAGCTCCGTGAGCTGGCTCTCAATGGACAGGATCTGCCGGTCGTCCTCGTCGGTGGACTTCCGGGCGTACAGAAAATATTTGGGTGGGTTCATGACCGGTCCTCCTCGATCGCGTTTGGGCAGTCCCCTTGGAGCGTTGTCACAATCTGGACTCGCTCAATGGAGTGGGCTCCGGATTGGCGTTGGCTGTTGCGACGAAGGTCGGCTGGCTTGTCCACCGTAGCTTTAGCGAAGGCGGACGGGCCTGCCCCGAGCTTGCCGAGGGGCCGAACCGTGCGGCTGGATTACGAAAACCCCTGGCGGCTCGTGGCCGCCAGGGGGCGAACTGACAATTGGTGGAACCTTCTTAAGCGCGTTCGAACCTTTTTCGAGGCCCAAGGCCCTTGATCCTCGCAATCCCAACGCTTGAGCGCCTGTCACGCCCCTTGCGTTCTTCCATTTTGAGTTCGACGTGAGGTAGCAAGGGGGCGTGCCAGGCGCCTTCTGCCTCGGTCACTCGCCTTGCATGGGCTCTCAGGGTCTCTGTCCTCGGGCTGCAGCCACGGTGGCTTCCGCTCCCTGCGGGCAGAGCCCCTCTGGAGCCGCAAGGCTCGTGCCCTCGGCTTTCTGGTCGCGGGCTCGCGCGGTTTCTGATCCGACGAGAGGGAGCGCCGCCCATGCTTCAGCCCCGCCCG
>CAZZPI010000009.1:14272-16034 GCA_964655865.1 uncultured Nitrospiraceae bacterium | reverse complement strand
TCATGGGCGATCTTTAGGACCAGCGAGCTGTCGACCCCGCCGGAAAACGCGACCAAGACCGATCGCATGCCGGTCAATGTCCGGCGAAGCTGTTCGAGCTTGTCGTCCAACGCGTCACGCCTCATGGCAATTGCTTGACTTTCGCTTTGGTGATGTCTCCGACGACCACGAGGGCGTAGCGCTGGGGATCGAGGTATTGCTTAGCGACGCGCTGAACGTCTTCCTTCGTGACTCGATCGATCCATTTGGGGTACTGGGAGAAATAATCGAGCCCCAGCCCATAGAACTCGACCTGCGCGAGCACCTGGGCGAGCTTGGCGGTCGAGTCTAGCCGCAAGGGAAAACTGCCCATGAGGAACGATTTAGCGTCCGCCAGTTCCTGATCCGTGACCGGCGCCTCCCGCATGGTTTTCAGCTCGGCAAGCACCCCACTGATCGCTTGGTTCGTCGTGTTGGTTTTTGTCTGTAAGTTGACGATGAACGCGCCCGGCATGAGCCTCGCGTCGAATTGACTCATGATCCCGTAGGCCAACCCTTGTTTGTCGCGGATCGAGTCCATCAAGCGTGAGGTGAACCCGCCGGCCCCGAGGATATGGTTCATGACCGTGACGGCGTAGAAGTCGGGATTCGTGCGGCTGATGCCCGCGTGACCCAGCACGATGGTCGATTGGGTCAGGTCCTTTTCAATCAATTGCACCGTCTTGCGTTCCATCGGAGCGGGCTTTCGCGGCGTATGGACGGGGAGCGCGGCCTTCTTCCAGCCCCCGAAATGGGTTTGAACGAGACTCGTGACTTGATCGACCGTCAGATCTCCCACGACCGCGAGGATTGTTTGGTTGGGCAGAAACTCCTTCGCGTAAAAGGCCTGTACGTCGGCCAACGTAATCCTGCCGAGCGTGTCTTCCGTCCCTTCAACCGGCCATCGGTACGGGTGTCCATGAAACACGAGCTGGTTGAAGACCTTCATAGCCACGTGGCCGGGATCATCGTTGTCGCTGACGATCTCCCCGAGGATCTGCGTCTTGACCCGTTCGTATTCCTGCTTGTGGAACGCCGGATGCAGCAAGATATCGGCCAGGAGGGTGAAACCCAACTCGGCGTCTTTCTTAAGGACCCGCGCGGTTGCGGACGTGAAGTCCTCGCCGGCCTTCGCGCCGAGGGAGCCGCCGACGAAGTCGATCTGCTCCGCGAGCTGTTTCGACGTGCGGGTTAGTGTGCCTTCGTCTAGGAGACTCGCGACAAGATTGGCGAGGCCGGCTTTCTCCGGCGGATCTTGGGCGGATCCGGCTTTGATCAAGGCGTGGATTTCGACGATCGGCAGGGAGTGCTGCTCGAGCACCAGAACCGTTATCCCGTTCGGCGTGACGAACCGAGTCGGCTTGATCTCGGCGGCATCGCCGATCGCAAACGGGAGGACCGTGCTCAGAAGGAGCCACACAAGCCCTCCCCACCACCCACTGACCTGGCGCCTAGACCGTGTGGGAAGGCGCGTCATCGTTCAGCTCCCGGATTCATCGAGACCGCGGCCGCCTGATTGCGGGGCGGGAGAGGAATCAAAATACCCACGGTGCGCGCGTCGTCGATGAGATATTGCCGCGCCGCGCGCTGGATATCCTTGGCCGTGACGGCCCTCGTCCGCTCGAGAAACTTGTTCACGTGTGGCCATCCCGCGCCCACTGACTCAGCCTGTCCTAACAACATGGCATGGCGGAAGTTGGAATCTTGCTCGAAAATGTGCGCGGCCTCCACCTGATTTTTCGCC
>CAZZPI010000009.1:0-14262 GCA_964655865.1 uncultured Nitrospiraceae bacterium | reverse complement strand
TCCTGTTCGGTCGGCGGTTCCGCTTGGAGACGCTTGATTTCCTTATGAAGCGCCTCCTCGACGGCCTCGACTTTCTGACCCGGCGCAACCAAGGCGAAGAAGTAGAAGAGACCGGGGTCCGCCTGCATCAGGCTATATTCTGCGCCGACCGCCAGCGCCGTTTTCTGGTCGTACACCAACGCTTGATAGAGGCGTGAGCTCTTACCGGTCGAGAGAATCGTCTCGAGCAGATTGAGCGCGTACGCATCTTCGCTCGAGTAGTTGGGGACGCGGTACCCGAACATAACGAACGGAACCTGTGCTTCCCGCTTCACAACGAACCGGCGTTCGCCTTTTTGTTCCGGCTCGACCACCGAGAGCGGTTTCGGCGTCGGACCCTTGGGGATCGGCTCGAACAACTTGGTAATGGTCGGCATGAGCGTGTCCGGCTTGATGTCTCCCACGACGACCAACGTCGCGTTGTTCGGAGAGTAGTAGGTATCGTAGTGACGCTGGAGATCTTCCAAGGTCATGGCATCCAGATCGGCGAACCACCCGATGATCGGCCAGTGGTATGGATGGCTCATGAAGGCCTGCGAAAACAGGGTTTCGACCAGGTAGCCCTGGGGATCGTCTTCGCTCCGCAAGCGCCGTTCCTCCTTGACCACCTCTCGTTCGGTCTGGAGTTCGTTTTCATCCAAGATGAGGCCCTGCATGCGGTCTGCCTCGAGGTCCAAGGCCTGTTCGACGCGGTCGGAGGCGAGATTCTCGAAATAAGCCGTGAAATCCTGGCTCGTGAAGGCATTGTCCACGCCGCCGCTTTTTCTGATCAATCGGGAGAACGATCCTTTCGGATATTTGGCCGTTCCCTTGAACATCATATGTTCGAGCATGTGAGATAATCCGGCCCGACCCATGACCTCGTTGCGGGAGCCGACTTTGTACCACACTTGGACGGTGACCACCGGAGCCTTGGGGACTTCCACCAAGAGAACTTTCATCCCGTTGGAGAGCATGAATTCTTTCGGCTCTGCGGCGGAGGCCGGCGTCTCACGAACACCGATGAGCACGGCGAGCAGCGTGAAGGCCAGCTTGATCGGAAGCACGTGAAGGAGGCGAGTCATTCGCAGTGTGAGTACATGACGTAGCGGCATGCTAACAACGGGCTTCGGATCGTGTCAAGGCAACGGGACGAGGCGCCGACGGAAGACGGCCCAGTTGACCGCAGGCTCCCAACACGTCGCGCCCACGACTCATGCGGACGAACACATCGAACCCACGGCGTCGAAGCTCCGCCTGAAAGGCGGCGACGGCTGCATCACTTGGGCGCATAAATCCGCTGCCGGGAAATTCGTTCAACGGAATCAAGTTGATTTTGCACCGCATGCCGTTGAGGAGTTTGGCGAGGCGCACAGCGTCGTCTGGGTGATCGTTCACGCCGGACAGCAGAACGTACTCAAAGGTCAGCCGCCGATGCGGCGGTAAGGGATAACGGCGGCACGCCGCCAGCAGGGATTTTAACGGGTGCACCCGGCTGGCTGCGGGCATGAGCCTGGCGCGCAGGGGTTCAGTTGTCGCGTTTAACGACACGGCCAGATTGATGCCGAGCGTCACCACGTCTTTGACTCGAGTGGCCAAGCCGGCGGTCGAGAGCGTGATTCGACGCGGCGGCAAACCGAGTCCCCATCGCCGATTCGTCATCCTCGTCACCGCGCTCGCGACGGCATCGAAATTCGCCAATGGCTCTCCCATGCCCATGAACACCACGTTGGTGAGCCGCTGGCCCGGCGTGAGGTGGTCTTCGGCGGTCAGAACCTGTTCGACGATTTCGTGGGCTTTGAGGTTCCGCTTGAGTCCCATCCTGGCGGTCAGGCAAAACCGGCAGTCGAGAGTGCAGCCGATTTGGGTGGAGAGACAGAGGGTCAGTCGGTTTCCTTCCGGAATCAGGACCGACTCGACGAGTTGCCCGTCATCAAGGGTCAGGAGGATCTTCCTGGTACCGTCCTCTGCCGCAAGGACCGCACACTGCTGTGCGCGCCCAATGAAGGCGATCGATTCGAGCTGTCGCCGATCGGTCAGGGATAGATCAGTCATATCGTCGATGTTTCGAACGCGGCCTTGGTAGAGCCACCGCAGGATTTGTTCGCTCCGGTACATCGGCCATCCCAGGTCCCGGACGAACGCCTCCATGCCCTTTTGATCGAGGGTCAGGAGTGGAACCGGCACAGAAGAGGTGCGCCCCTTCGAGAGCATATTTCCTCAGCAGACTAACACAGCAAAAAAAATCTTGACAAGATGACGTTCCGACCCGATTACTTCGAGCCGATGCGCGTGGCTCTGCTATAATGGACGACACGTTTTCCTCGTGATACGCCTCCCTATGTCCGCCCGGATTGCGACGCGGGTTTTGTCCACGCTGCTTGTCGTACTCGGCTTTTCACTTTCCGGTGGGACGCCTGTCTTCCTCCTAGGAGCGGAGACGCCGAAGCCGGATTCTTCCGCTTGCGAGGGGCCTGAGGCTTGTTTTCGTGCCGCGATGGCGGTGAAGGAGAAGCACGTCCCCGTCGCCCAGCGGTCGGCGCTCCTCGCGGAAAAAGTCGAACGGCTTCGGCGCCTCCGTGAGCGGTACCCCGGGTCGCATTGGGCGAAGCGGGCGGGTCTGGTTTCAGGCGTTTTGCTCATCGAGCGAGAGCCGGCTGTCGCGTTGGAGTTTCTCCGGGCGGCCCAGCGAGATTTTCCCGTCCTCGACGAGTATATCCGCCTCTGGATGGGGGAGGCCTTGCTCCGCTCGGGAGATGCAACCCTTGCGGCACGCATGTTCGAGTCGATTCCGCAAGTCGACCCGGAATCGACTCTCGCCGTACGGGCGGCCTATCGAACAGGGGAGAGTTGGTATCAGGCCCATGAGTGTCCCAGGGCGATCGAGTGGCTAACCAGAGCGGTGGCGCTGGGAGAGAAGGAGCAGGGTGCGCCGGGCGCGTTGCTCCATCTTGGTGAATGTCAGAAGGAGCGCAGCCTGGCGACCGAGGCGCGGACGACGTTCAAGCAGCTCTGGATCCGTTATCCATTCGCCCCTGAATCGAAGGATGCCCAGAACCATCTCGCCAACAGCCTTGGCGGCGACCGCTGGTTGCCCACCGCCGATGACTACTACGATCGCGCGCAGGCTTTTCTCGGCCAGGCCTTTCATGCGGAAGCGGTGGAGGAGCTCCGAAAGTTCATCTCTACCGAGCCTCAACACCCGAAACGGTTCGAAGCCAAGTTCAAATTGGGCGTGTCCTATGTGCGGTTGAAACAGTATGACCAGGCGCAAGACATGTTCCGTCTGCTTGTGACGGATCAGGTGCGTGAATCGAATGAGGCGACGGTCTGGCTGGCCCGGGTCTATCTCCGACTGGGAGCGGGACTCAAATTGCTCGAACTGGCGAAGTCGATGTCGCAGCCCTCCTTGTCGGGTGACCAGAAATCGCAGGTGCATCTGTTTGCGGGGATCTGGCTGGAAGACCAGGGTCAATTTGACGAGGCGATCGAACGGTACCGAGAAGCCTCCCGGGTTTCGCAAGGCTTGAACCAGCGCGTCGAAGCCTTATGGCGGATCGGCTGGGTTCATTATCGGACCGCGCGATTCCGCGAGGCTGCCGACGCCCTCGCAACGGTGGTGGAGCATCCTGACAGCGACTTTGAGCAGCAAGGCCTCTACTGGTTGGCGAGAACTCTGGAACCGAGCCAGCCGGCTAAGGCCAAGGAACTCTATATCCGGCTGTGCAGGCAGTATCCCTTCGGCTACTACTGTCAGTTGGCGGCGAAGCGCACTGATGTGGGAAAGCCTGGGTACTCGACCGTTGATATGGCCGACCACCGACCGGCGGTCTCGCCCCCGCTCAACCGCCATGAGGTCGAACGTCAGCCTGCCTATCGCCGCGCGATCGAGCTCAAGACACTCGGTTTTGACCCAGATGCCGCCCGTGAGCTGGCGTCCCTGACGGAACGGTATAGCCGCGATTCAAACGTGGTCCTGACGCTGTCGTCCCTGCTGAGCGACGTCGGCGCGTACGCTCATGCCTTGCGGATCGCCCGAGCGCATTTTCGCGAGAAGCTCGAAAGAGGTGGCGCGCAGGTTCCCCCGGTTCTGTGGGCCGTGGCCTACCCGACGGGACTGCTACCGCTGATTGAATCACAGGGGGCGAAGGATGTGGATCCTTACCTGGCGGCGGCCATAATCCGGGAAGAAAGCCAGTACGATGAACGGGCGGTGTCACGCGTCGGGGCTGTGGGACTCATGCAGCTCATGTCGGGGACTGCCAATGCGGTTGCCCACCGACATGGGTACCCCGCGGTGGGACGCGAAGAGCTCTTCGATCAAGAAATCAATATTCGTCTGGGAGTCCGTTATCTCCAGCAATTACTTGAACAGTTTTCCGGCAACCCTATTTACGCGATTGCCGCTTACAATGCCGGGCCGATCGCGGTCGGCGGTTGGGTTGCTGCCCACAAGGGCCGTGACCCCGATGAGTTCGTCGAATTAATACCCTATCTAGAGACCCGCCAATACGTGAAGCGCGTTCTGCGGAGCTATCGAGAATATCTTCGACTCGCGGCAACTTCCTCAGAGACTGTTTCTTGACAGGATGTTGTGAACTTCTTATAGTTCACCCCCAACATATGGTGGGTATGGAGTGTCAGGAGTTCTCGCATGTCGGTCGAACGACTCGATGCACTTGAAGCTCGGATCCGTGATCTGGTGACGCTCGTTCAAGATCTCCGAAAGGCCAACGCTGGATTGGAGGCGGAGCTGCGTACGACAAAAGATCGCTTGAAGTCGCAGGAGGAGATCAATCGCCGATGGGAGATGGAGCGAGCGGATATCAAGGCACGAGTCGAACGAGTATTGGGAGAGATTGAAGTGCTGGAAGGTCTGGACGAACCGAAGGAGGTAGCGCTTGGCTAAATCAATCGATGTAGAAATCTACGGGCAGCGCTATACCATTCGGGGGGAAGCCGACGAAGCCTATGTGAAACGCCTCGCTCAATTCGTCGATGACCGCATGCGAGCCCTCGCCCAGAGCATGAAGACCGCGACACTGGCAAGCTTGCAATCCTAACCGCCATTAACCTGTCGCATCAGTTGTTTGAAGCTGAACGGCGACGCCAGCAGGGGGAAGCGGAAGTGGAACAGCGGATGGCATCGCTCATGGATTCCATCGAGGAGCAGATACCGTCGGCTCTCCTGTGATGACATTCGCCTTGCAATTCGAGGAGGTGTTTGGTATCGTCCGTCAGGACGTTTGTGATAAGCCGGCTAGAGACAAGGAAGCCGATTAACTTCATGCAGGATAAGGAAAACGGGGACAATTTGAGGACATGGCATGTATATGTGGCGGTAGTCAGGAGATTGGCGTGGACTCTATTACTGAAAGCTGCAAGGAACACTCAAGCCCTCGTATCGGTGCGTATGGGCCCACTAAGCTGGCAGAGCAGCGAGGGCGCGGAACGACTGAATGACTGGGTCTGGCTGAGTCCCAGCCCAATACCGATCGAGCGACCAAGCGGATATGCCGCCCTTGGGAGTTGCCCTTCACGCGGGGCCTGCCGCGGTGGTTCGATCACATTCATGCGCCGGTCACGACAACTGCTGAATTTCTAAGCCAAAGGCTGTGTTCGAGTAGCCATTCCCGTTTAACTTCTCTTCCTCCGCTTCCTTCTGCTTTCCGGTCGGTTCTGTCCATCTGAGAAGCCTTCCAGCATCTTGAGAGGGAGGTGATTCCCATTCAACTCGCCGAAGTGACATATGCGGTGATCGGAATCGTCGGCGCTCTGGTCGGTGCCGGCTTGCTGGAATTAATGCGCCGCCGCTCGCAGCGGATCCAACGGGAAGGGGCGGAGGAACAGGCCCTTCAGATCGTTCAGCGGGCCCAGCGCGAGGCCGAGACCGTCCTGAAGGAAGCGAAGCTCGAGGCCAAGGACCTCGTGTTCCAAGCCAAGGCGGATCTCGAGAAAGAGCAGAAAGAGAGACTGGCTGAATCCGCCGTTCTTGAAAAGCGCTTGAGTCAGCGGGAGGAGGCCTTGGACCACAAACTTGCGTTGATCGACAAGCGTGAGGCGGAGACACAGCGACGCGAGCAGGAGATTCAGAAGCGGGAGGGCGGTCTCGCGTCGAAAGAAGCCGAATGCGAACAGGTCCTCAAGGCGCATCGGAGTGCGTTGGAGCGAGTGGCAGGATTGACCGCCGACGAAGCAAAGCGTCAGTTGCTCCAGGAGATGGAAAGCCAGGCGCGGTTCGAGGCGGCGGGGGTCGGGAAGCGGATTATCGAAGGGGCGAAAGAAAACGCCGAGCGCGAAGCCCGGGAGATCATCGCCCGCTCGATCCAACGGGTGACGAGAGACTACGTGTCCGAGGCGACGATCTCCGTGGTGCCGATTCCCAATGATGCCATGAAGGGACGGATCATCGGGCGTGAGGGCCGCAACATCCGAGCGATCGAGGCTGCCACAGGGATCGACCTGATCATCGACGAAACGCCCGAAGCGGTAATCATTTCCGGATTCGATCCGCTGCGGCGCGAGATCGCCAAGATCTCACTCGAGCGGCTCATGCATGACGGACGCATTCATCCGACCCGTATCGAAGAGATCGTCGAGAAAGTCAAGGCAGACGTCGAGAAGCTCATGAGCGAAGAAGCGGAAAAGGTGATCTTCGAGCTTGGGTTGTCCGATTTTCACCCTGAGTTGGTCAAAGTCCTAGGCCGCTTGAAGTTTCGTACCAGCTACGGACAGAACAACCTCTACCATGCCCGCGAGGCGGCCTATATTTGCGGCATCATGGCCTCGGAGTTGGGGCTGGATGTGAAACTCGCCAAGCGCGGGGCACTCTTGCACGATATCGGCAAGTCGGTCAGTCACGAAGAGGAAGGTCCGCATGCGATGCTCGGTGCGGAACTCGCCAAAAAATACGGCGAGAGCCCGAAGGTCGTGAACGCGATTGCTGCGCATCATGAACAGGTGGAGCCGATCTGCCCGGAGACCGTGTTAGTGGCGTCGTCGGAGGCCTTGTCGGCGGCTCGACCCGGAGCTCGGCGAGAGGCCCTGGAATCCTATGTGAAACGATTGGAGAAGCTCGAATTGCTAGCCACGGGGTTCAAAGGCGTACTAAAGGCGTACGCCATACAGGCAGGTCGGGAGATTCGGGTCATCGTTCGGCAAGAAGATCTCAGCGACAGCGAGTCGTTCCAATTGTCTCGCGACCTCGCGAAACAGATTGAGCAGGAACTGACTTACCCGGGCCAGATTAAGGTCACCGTAATCAGAGAGAGTCGATTCGTCGACTATGCCAAATAAGTCAGGAACAAGGAGGCCTTTGGCGATCTGCGTTTCGCTCTGGGGCTCGCGTCTCATTGGAACTGATAACTGATCGCTGAAAGTTGATGGTCTCTATGAAGCTTCTGTTCATCGGCGACATCATGGGGGAGCCCGGCCGGCGGGTGATCGCACGGACGCTGCCGAAACTTGTGGTGCACCACCGGATTGATATTGTGGTCGGCAACGGGGAGAACGTCGCCGGTGGATTTGGCATCACGCCAGATCTCGCTGAGGAATTGTTTTCCCTGGGGCTCGCTGTAATCACGACCGGCAACCATGCCTGGGACAAGAAGGAGACCCTCGACTATTTTAGGCGGGAGCCGCGGTTGCTCCGCCCGGCGAATTATCCGGAGGGTGCCCCCGGCCACGGCTCGGTCGTGGTCCAGGCGCCGAGCGGCGAATCAGTGGGCATCGTACAAGTGATGGGGCGCGTGTACATGCCGACCCTGGACTGTCCCTTCCAGACGGCAAAGCGCGAAATCTCCATGTTGAAGCAGCAGACGAGCGCCATCGTCGTTGACATGCACGCGGAAGCGACGTCGGAAAAAATGGCGATGGGACATTTCCTCGACGGCGACGTGACGGCGGTCGTGGGAACCCATACGCATGTGCAGACGGCGGATGAACAGATATTGCCCAAGGGCACGGCCTACCTCACCGACATCGGCATGACCGGGCCCTTGCAGTCTGTCATCGGGATCAAGAAGGAATTGGCCATCGAGAAATTTCTCACGGGAATGCCGCGGCGCTTCGAGGTCGCCACTGGACCTTCCGTGTTCTGCGCTGCCGTGCTCGACTTGGATGCGCATATCGGCAAGGCCTTGTCGATCCAGCGCATTCGCATCGTTGACTGAGCCAACCTGCGCTCCCTCTCATGCCAACCAGCATCTCCATTGACCGCAAGATTCTCTCCATCACTGACCTGACGGGCCTCATCCGCCAGTGCTTGGAAACCCAATTCACAGACTTGTGGGTGGAAGGGGAGATATCCAACTTGCGGCGGCCGGGCTCCGGCCATCTCTATTTGACGCTCAAGGATGAACGGAGTCAGCTGCGCGCCGTAATCTTCCGCTCCGGGGTCCAGCGTCTTCGGTTCGCATTTAGTGAAGGACTCTCCGTCATCGCCCGAGGACACCTGTCCGTGTACGAGGCTCGTGGCGAATATCAATTCGTGATCGATTATGTGGAGCCGAAGGGGCTCGGTGCCTGGCAGTTGGCCTTTGAACAACTGAAAGCGAAGCTGGAGCGAGAAGGTATTTTTGACTCGGCACGCAAGCGACCAGTTCCGCTGCTGCCCAATGCGGTCGGCATCGTGACATCGCTCGCCAGCGCGGCCTTGCGAGATATGTTGAAACTACTGTACTGGCGGTACCCTTCGCTGCATGTGATCATTGCGCCGGTATCCGTCCAAGGAGCTGGCGCGGCACTCCAGATCGCCGATGCCCTTCGATGGTTGAGCGAGTCCCGGCTGGTCGATGTTGTGATTGTGGGCCGAGGCGGAGGATCGTGGGAGGATCTCTGGTGTTTCAACGAAGAGACTGTCGTACGAGCGCTCGCCACATCTCGCATTCCTGTGGTCTCGGCCGTTGGTCATGAGACCGACTACACGCTGGCCGATTTTGCGGCAGACCTGCGTGCGCCCACCCCTTCGGCCGCGGCGGAGGCCGTTGTGCCGATGCGCAGTGATTTGGTGGAACGTATCGCATCTCTTCAAGGTCGGGGTCGTCGTGCTTTGGAGTTGCAGAGCATAGTCTGCCGACGACGGCTCGAATCCTTCGCCTATCGACTGAGTCGGCACCGGGCCAGAGTTCAGACCGAGGCGCAACGGGTCGACGAAGTCACGGCGCGGTTGTGCAGGGCGGGGCAGGCTAGGATTACCGCGTGTCGGCGACATGTGGGGACCCTCCATGAGGGCTTGCGGAGACGCGATCCACAGGCCCGTCTGATAGGGGCTCGCCTCCTGATCCCTCAGATCCACAAGCGTCTCGATTCGGTCTTTCGTGCCCGCGTGGCCCTGCGGCTGGAACGCGTTCGCGCACTCATGGGGATATTGGACGACCTCAGTCCGTTGGCTGTGCTTCGTCGGGGATACGGCATTCTGTCGCGGGTTTCGGATGGTGGAGTCGTCACGAATGCCTCATCGGTTTCTGTCGGTGAGGATGTTAAGGCGACGCTGGCCCTAGGACGCCTCCTTTGCACCGTCAAGCGTGTCAACCCTTCGTCTCCTTGACCCCATCGTGAGGGCGGCTATAATAACGCGCTCATATAAGTCCGTTGAGGGTAACAATGGCGGCTGTCAAATTCGAAAAGGCGATCGAGCGTCTCGAAGCGATCGTGGCGGAGCTGGAACAGGGCGATCTCCCTTTGGAGGAATCCCTGAAGATATTCGAGGAAGGTGTCCGCCTTTCCAAATCCTGTCTTAAGATCTTGGAGGAGGCTGAGCGCAAGGTTGAAGTCTTGGTACAAGACAAGGAGGGTAAGAAACGATTACAGGCTTACTCGCCCGATGCTGAGGAAGCCGACGCGTGACCAAAGTTACCACAGAAATGGTCGCATACCTATCCTGCACTCCTGCCCGAGTGGATCCTTCGCCTGATGGTTCAAATTCTGCCGCATCATAAAGAACGGTTGGACCGGATCCTCGTCTCGAGAGGGTTGGTCAAGAGTCGAGACGCCGCCGTACGTATGATTCTCGCCGGAGCGGTGAAAGTAGATGGATCCACGGTTGACAAGCAGGCGAAACTGGTCCCCCTTGATGCAGTCATCGAGATTGAGGACGAGCAGCCCCGGTATGTCAGCAGAGCCGGGGAGAAACTCCAAGCTGCACTGGAGCGCTTCCAGATTGAGGTGAATGGGCTCGTGGCCCTGGATGTCGGTGCGTCGACAGGAGGATTCACGGACTGTTTGCTCCAACGAGGGGCGCGACGCGTGTACGCCGTGGATGTAGGCTACGGTCTTATGGACTGGCGCCTCCGGAACGATCCCCGCGTCGTGCTGCTGGAGCGTACGAACATTCGGCACGTGACATCGTCGCAGTTTCCCGAGCCGATTGAACTTGCCGTGATCGATGTCTCGTTTATCTCTTTGAAGCTTGTCCTTCCTGTTGTGATTCGAGCACTGGCTCCAACGGCGACCCTTGTGGCATTGGTCAAACCACAATTCGAAGTGGGGCGAGGCAAGGTGGGGAAGGGCGGAGTTGTTCGTGATGATGCGCAGCGCCAGAAGGTTACGCACGACATCGTGAAGTATGCCGAGGTCCTCGGGTTGACGCTGATCGGGGTAACGGATTCACCGATCCGAGGCCGAAAAGGCAATCGCGAGCTGTTGGTCGGATTTCGGCGCAGCATCGATGAGTAGGCCGACGACTTCGCTGCGCGGCGGGAGGGCGGTGCAAAGAATGACCGACGCTAGGATTCCTGAGCGTCAGGCGATGAGCATGAATTCATGCGCGTGAGGATTGCATGAAAGTATTAGTGACGGGGGGAGCTGGGTTCATCGGATCACATGTAGTCGACCGCCTCGTGCAGGAAGGGCATGAGGTGGTCGTTGTCGACAACCTTGTCTCGGGTCGTCGTAGAAACCTGAACAAGGCCGCTCGCTTCTACAAGATCGATATCCAAAGCTGGAGGCTTGAACGGGTCTTTAGGAATGAACGGCCATCGATTGTGATGCACCTGGCTGCGCAAATCAACGTCCGACGCTCAGTGGAAGATCCTGTGTTCGACGCGCAAGTCAACATCCTCGGCACGCTGAATGTAATGGAGCAATCAGTCAAACACGGGGTACGGAAGATCATCTTTTCGTCTTCAGGAGGAGCCATCTACGGTGAGCAAGAGCAGTTTCCGGCCACAGAAGCTCATTCGACTAAGCCGATGTCCCCATATGGAATCAGCAAACTGTCTGCGGAACAGTATCTGTCGTATTGCCAGCGGCTTACCGGCGTGCGGTTTGTGAGCCTTCGATATGCCAACGTCTACGGTCCGCGACAGGATCCTGAGGGAGAGGCTGGCGTCGTCTCAATATTCATTCAGAAAATGCTGCAGAACGAGCAACCTGTGATCAATGGAAATGGTCGACAAACACGAGACTTTGTGTATGTGGAAGACGTCGTGGAGGCCAATCTAGCTGCGATGACCCAAGAAGCGCAGGGCGCCTACAACGTCGGAACAGGCGTCGAAACCTCAGTCAATGACTTGTTCCGTAGACTATTTGAGATGACGAAAGCGAGTTGCAAAGAGCTACACGGTCCTGCCATGCCCGGAGAGCAAATGAGGAGTGTGATCGACCCTAGTAGGATCCGTCACGAATTGGGGTGGGACTACAAGGTCGAGATCTCTGAGGGTCTCCAGAGGACTGTGGAATACTTCCGTGAGAAGATGAAGTAGGTGGCTTGGGCACCCATGCTGCTAATAGCGAGCCACCGCGGGATCGACCTGTATAGACCAGGCATCGATCCCTCCTGTGAGATTCTTGGCGTTGCTGAATCCCTGCTGAAGCAGAAAACTTGTCGCATCGGCGCTCCTCATGCCGTGGTGACAGTATGCGACAATCTCGGCATTCCTGTCGAGCTTACTCAAGGATTGGGGTAACGTTGCCAGGGGAATGAGGATGGAGCCCTCGATCCTTGCGAGTTGATGTTCCCAAGGATCTCTGACATCGAGCAGGATTACCTTATTCCCATTATCCAATCGAACTTTCAATTCGCCAGGTGTGATCGCAAAAGCCATAGGGCCTCCTAAAAGTGATCTCGACTCATCGTATTGATACAACTAAGGAGAAGTCAACCACGGCGCAGCCTGTGTACAACCCGTCAGTCGCCCTATTTCTCAATGTGCGGGCCTTGAAGGATCGTGAGATCTGTGAATTAGGAGACAAAAGAAAATCCTCTAGACAACTCAAATTCCGCTAAGGAAGAATAAAAAGCCGCCCTCTTTCAGGATGACGAAAATGGACATTTTTGTCAATTTCTCGGCTACATGTAGGCTTATTCATACATAATTTATGCTGGGACAATGGCAAGACTCTTATAGGCATTGGACAGAAAATAAAAAACTGGATTAGCACAATCAAGTACTTGCGATATTAGACCGTGTTGCAAGGCATAAATGTTGCTTTAGCCTTGTATGCTTGCCGACTGAGTCGTAGCTTTGAAACCGAGATTTGTGACAGGGCGCGATCAGACCTTCATCCTGGTGCTGGTAACAACGAAGACAGCAAAGGAAGCAAAAAAACTAGGAAAACTCTTGGTCGACGCAAAACTGGCTGCCTGTTGTACTGTTATTTCAGAGGTTCAGTCGATTTACCGCTGGAAAAAGCAAGTGATGTCTGAACGTGAATCCATGGTACTTGTAAAATCGAGGTTGAGCCGCTACAAGGAATTGGAAAGAAGAATCAAAGCACATCATTCCTATGAAACACCGGAGATCATAGGATTTGCGGTTCGGAGAGGATCCCAGGATTATCTCAATTGGATCACGCAGGAAACAAGATAAGTCATTGAAACTATGAGATTTCAATATAACCCTTTCTTAAGGGTTGACCAATGAGAAGCCGCAAGATACACTCGCCGTCACTGTTGGTGAGGCCGTAGACCTTCCACGGGGAGGTGGGACGAAAAACCATGGGACAACAGAACCAGCCTGAATCAGCTGACGCTTACACGGTCGTCATCTTCAGAGGGTCCACAGCAAAACCCCTCCGTTTTAGCTTCCCGCGAAAGTTTGTTCGTAGACTCTTAATTGTGGCGGCGGTTTTGGCGGTCGGTGACCTCCTGCTCGTTTCACATTATGTGGTGAGGACAGGTCAGGTCTGGGAATTGTCGGCATTCAGAACTGAGGCGATGAGCGCGCGCGAGCAGACTATTGCGTTCTCTACAGCTATCGATGACTTGAAGCGGAGGCTGACTACGATGAAAGAGGTCAATCAGCGTCTCCGCGTAATGCTCGGTATTGAGCCTGTAAAATCTGGAGACCTTGTAAACGGGAGAGGTGGCGAAGACGTGCCGATCCCCGAGGGCCAATCAAGTGTGATACTAAATGGGACGACGGGCTCTGAATCTGGAAGCCTCACAGAAAAGCCGGCCAGGACTGAGCAACCTAAGCAAACTTCGGCGCTTCCCACTGAGGACGAACAACGGGAACTTCTAACAAAGGTGAAAGGGGAAATCGATGCCCTCACTGCTGAGGCTGTGATCCAGGAGAAGGTTCTGCAAGAACTGAGCGCCGTCGCGGAGCAGAAATCTTCGCGATGGGCCGCGACGCCCTCCATCTGGCCGGTCAAGGGGTGGGTGACATCTGGATTCGGACCCAGGATTTCTCCATTTACGGAGAAGCCAGCTTGGCATGATGGCCTCGATATCGGAGCGGCACCAAATGCTCCGGTCCAAGCGTCGGCCTTGGGTCGCGTTACATCCGTGGGATTCGATCCAAAGCTCGGTCACATAGTTCGCCTGGATCATGGATACGGAATCGAGACGCTCTATGGTCACCTGGCTAAATCACTGGTCAAAGAAGGTCAGCGAGTGAAACGTGGGGAAGTTGTTGGACTGGTGGGGAACACCGGGCTGTCAACAGGCCCACACCTTCACTATATGGTCAAAGTGTCGGGACAAGCCATAGATCCTCGAAAATATATCTTGGAGTAAGTCGTTTTCGTCTCGCGTACTCCCCTTGTTCCGAGTCTTGTCTCTCTTCTCGCCGATAAGGATTCTCCGCCTGCTCAGGCTGTAGACTTCTTCGCTCGGAATATCTCAATTAAATTTTCCAGCGGTTCGGGCACGATTACATGACCCAACCGCGTAGCATCCAGGATATTGGTCTGGCCTGCGGCCTTGAGCTGGATGAACTTCTTCCGTACGGCCACGCCAAGGCAAAGGTTTCGCTAACGGCTTTAGCTCGCCTTAAAGAGGCTCCCTGCGGACGCTACATA